>NZ_BBXH01000021.1:0-125570 GCF_001010305.1 Comamonas sp. E6 | reverse complement strand
TTACTGGCCGGCATACGCCGGTATGCCAATCCATTTTTGAGGACCGTGTTTTGGAAATCATTCAGTTTCTGATCGACTTCATCCTGCATATCGACAAGCATCTGGAAGCCTTTGTCGTGGCCTATGGGCCCTGGGTGTACGCCTTGCTGTTCATCATCGTGTTTGTCGAAACCGGTGTGGTGGTCATGCCTTTCCTGCCCGGTGACTCGCTGATGTTCATCGTCGGCGCGCTGTGCGGAGCCGGCTACATGAGCTACCCGTTGGCGGTGGTGGTGCTGCTGGCAGCAGCCATCCTGGGCGACCAGAGCAATTACACGATAGGCCGCTACCTGGGCCCCAAGGTGTTTCAGTGGGAGGACTCGCGCTGGTTCAACCGCAAGGCTTTTGACCAGGCCCACAACTTCTATGAGCGCTATGGCGGCGTGACCATCATTCTTGCGCGCTTCATGCCTTTCATCCGCACCTTTGCACCTTTCGTGGCCGGTGTGGCTCATATGAGCCGCGCCAAGTTCAGCCTGTTCAATGTCGTGGGGGCCGTGCTCTGGGTGGTGGGCATCAGCGCCGCAGGCTACTTCTTCGGCAATATGGAGTGGGTGAAGAACAATCTTGAAAAAATCATCTGGGGTCTGATCCTGGTGCCCGGTCTGATTGCCATCTTCGGTGCCTGGCGCGCCGGCAAGGCCGAAAAGGCCAGGACAGCCTGATCTGCACTCTTGACAGTGCTTTGCCCCGACCGGAAAAGCGCTGACCCATGAAAAAGCCCCGGCAAGCCGGGGCTTCTTTTTTGGGCATTCAGATCGGATCGAGGCGTTTATTTGCGCTTGCCTACCTCGTTGCCGATCAGCGCGCCTGCCGCGGCACCGCCTACGGTGCCCAAAGTGGAACCAAACAGTGCATCACCGACCACGCCGCCAGCGACGGCGCCGACACCGGTGCCGATCTGGGCATTGGTGGGCGAGGTGGAGCAGCCTGCCATGGCCAGCGTGAAGGCAGCAGACACGGTGATGGCAAGAGTTCGCAGTTTCATGAGGTCTCTCCTGTACAGCTTGCCCTAGAGGCCAGCTTTCATAAGAACACGCCTTGATCTTGAACCTTCTGCCCTGGCTTTCAGGTAGGAGAGAGGGCCAAGCCTGTGTCATTCAGGCTTGGCGACTGTCATCGAGCCGGCTTGTCGGCTGACAGCCAGCATGGTCGTTTTGTGTAAGCGCGCACTTAAACCGATCGGCTGCGCGCCAGGGGCGGGTTGTGGGCGAAGTACTTGCGTATGCCCGTCATCAGCGCATCGGCCAGTTGCTCGCGGTAGGCGGCAGAGGCCAGCTTGGCTTCTTCCTCGGGGTTGCTGATGAAGGCCGTTTCCACCAGCACGCTGGGAATGTCGGGCGCCTTCAGCACGGCAAAGCCGGCCTGCTCCACGCGGGCCTTGTGCAGCTTGGCCATGCTGCCGATTTCGCCCAGCAGCGAAGTGCCCAGCTTGAGGCTGTCCTTGATCTGGGCTGTGGTGCTCATGTCCAGCAGCATGCGCTGCACATGCTGATCCTGCAGTCCGCCCACGTTCAGGCCGCCCACCAGGTCGGCCTGATTTTCCTTGTTGGCCAGCCAGCGGGCGGCCGTGCTCGATGCCCCGCGTTCGCTGAGCGCAAACACGCTGGCACCGCGCGCTGCCGGGGTGGTGAAGGCATCGGCATGGATGCTGATGAACAGATCGGCCTGGACGCGGCGGGCTTTTTCCACGCGTGTGGCCAGGGGCACGAAGAAGTCGGCGTCGCGCGTCATGAAGGCGCGCATGGGGCTGCCGCCTATACGCGAGTTGTTGATGCGCTCGCGCAGCAGATGGGCGACCTTGAGCACCACGTCTTTTTCACGCAGGCCGCTCGGACCGGTGGCGCCGGGGTCTTCGCCGCCATGGCCGGGGTCCAGCGCCACGATGATGATGCGGTCCGTGCTTTGCGAGGTGGCAATATTGGGTGCAGGCCTTGGCGCCGGTGCCGGGCGTGGCGCGGGAGCAGGCGGCGGCGGCACGGGAGCCGGTGCCGGAGCCTGTGCAATTACCGCGGGAGCCGGTGCTGGCGCGCTGGGCCGCTGGTTGCGCTGGGCAATCAGATCACCCAGAGGGTCGGCCGGAGGGGCTGTCGCAATCGCTACAGGGGGCGGTGTCGTGATGGCGGGGTTGTGCGGTGCCGGGGCGGCGGCCGTGCTGCCGGCATCGCGCAGGCGCTCGCTGATCAGGGCTTCCAGCGGGTCCACGGCCTTGGCGGGGTAGAGGTCCAGCACCAGCCGGTGCTTGTAGGGAGCAATCGGGGCCAGCGTGAAGACCTGGGGCCGGGCTTCCTGCTTGAGGTCGATCACCAGACGCACCACGCCGGGCGCAAACTGGCCAACGCGGATGCTGGCGATATTGGGGTCGTCGGAGCGGACCTTTGCCACCAGTTCCTTGAGCGCCGGGTTCAGATCCAGGCCCTCGATATCGACGGCCAGCCGCGGCGGGCTGGGCACGAAGACCGGCTTGGCCGTCAGCGGAATATCGGATTCCAGCGTGACGCGCGAGTAGTCGGGTGCGGGCCAGACGCGCACGGCCACGATGCTCGCGCCCTGTGCAATATGCTGGCGGCCCAGCAGCAGAACCACGCCGCCTGCCTGCAGCAGATTGCGGCGGGAAAGACCCGGTCGGGAAAGACCCGGCAGGGAAGGGCCAGGTTGGGGCAGGTCCGGAAAAGCCGTGGAGAAAGTTGTTTTGCTCATGCCGTCAATGCTTCAAGCACGGTGCAGCCTGCGGGGGTGCCAGCCTTGAGCGTCACCTGTCGCTGCACATCGTCAATTGCTTCGATATGGATAGCTATATCCGCAACAGGTGTAACCGCTGCAGCCTTTTCGGGCCATTCTGCCAGCTTGAGTCCAGCACTGGCAAAAATGTCACGAAAACCTGCATCTTCCCATTCACGCGGATCGTCGAAGCGGTAGAAGTCAAAGTGCCAGATCGAGAGATCGCCAGCCTCATGCGGCTCCACCACTGCGTAGGTCGGGCTCTTGATGCGGCCCTGCACGCCCAGGGCGCGCAACCAGTGACGCACCAGCGTGGTCTTGCCCGCACCCAGGTCGCCATGCAGGGTCACATAGGCGTTGCGCAGCTGGGGCAGGGCGGCCAGTTGCCGGGCAAAGCGCTCGGTATCTTGTTCGCTTTGCCAGAGTATCTGGCACTGCGCCAGCGCCGGTGTGGGCTCGCTTCCTACAATTCGGGGTGTATGTTGAGCAGCAGTCAATTGGTTCCTTTGATGCAAGCCTGGGCTCGCGAGCTGGGATTTTCCCAAATCGGCGTGGCGGGCGTGGATTTGTCCTCGGCAGAACCCGGTTTGCTGCAATGGTTGGCGCAAGGGTTTCATGGCGAGATGCATTACATGCAGGCCCATGGTTTGAAACGAGCCCGGCCAGCGGAATTAGTTCCCGGCACGGTGAGCGTGATTACCGCGCGCATGGATTATCTGCCGCGCGAGACCGGGGACGGCTGGCAGGCCGTGGAATGGGATCGGCTCAAGCGTCCCGAAGAAGGCATTGTCTCCATCTACGCCAGAGGCCGTGACTATCACAAGGTGCTGCGCAACCGCCTGCAGAAGCTGGCTGAGCGCATCGCACAGGAAATAGGCCCGTTCGGCCACCGTGCTTTTACCGACTCCGCTCCGGTGCTGGAGGCCGAGCTGGCAAGCCGCAGCGGCCAGGGCTGGCGCGGCAAGCACACCCTGGTGCTGAGCCGCGAGGCCGGATCGATGTTCTTTCTGGGCGAAATCTATGTGGACTTTGCGCTAGAGCCCACCGTCCCCGTCACAGCGCACTGCGGCAGCTGCTCGTCCTGCATCGACGCCTGTCCCACGGGCGCCATCATCGCGCCGCACAAGGTCGATGCGCGGCGCTGCATCTCCTATCTGACCATCGAGCATGCGGGAAGCATTCCCGAGGAACTGCGGCCCTTGATGGCCAACCGCATCTATGGCTGCGATGACTGCCAGCTGGCCTGTCCCTGGAACAAGTTTGCCCATCCGAGCGTCTTGCCGGACTTCGACGCCCGCGCCGGACTGGCCGGCACTCAACTGGTGCATTTCCTGGCCTGGGATGAAGCCACTTTTTTGCGCGTGACCGAGGGCAGCCCCATCCGCCGCATTGGCCATGCGCGCTGGCTGCGCAATGTGGCCGTGGCCCTGGGCAATGCCTGGCGCGAAACCGGCAGGCCCGAACTCAAAGCCGCGCTGCAGAGCCGGGCCGATCATCCCGACCCCGTGGTGGCCGAACATGTGGCCTGGGCGCTGGCGCAGCGCGCCTGACTTTTAGTGAAATTGGCCTCTATCGCTTATCCAGTAAGCGCAAGAAGATATCAAATTCAAATGCCGATCAGCCAGAGCCCGAAGGGCAGGCTGAGCACGCCCAGCATCGTGGACAGCGACACCAGACTGGCCACAAACGAGCCTTCATAGCCCATGCGCACAGCCAGCACATAGCAGGACGAGGCAGTAGGCAGGCTGGAGAACGCCATCAGCGCAATCGCCTGCGGCTGGTTGAGGTGGAACAGCTGAACCATGGCAAAGGCGATCAGCGGCTGGATGGCATGGCGTATCAGCAGCAACTCGCTGGCCAGCAGCTTGTTGCTGGCCAGTGCACTGAGCTTGAGGCCGGCGCCGGCGGCCATCAGGCCCAGTGCGATCGAGGCCGCGCCGATACGGGCCACGGGGGCTTCGAGCAAGGCCGGAATTTTCAGTCCGGCGGCATTGAACAGCAGGGCGCTGACGGTGGCGATGATCAGCGGATTGCGCAGCAGATGACCGACAAAATGCTGGTCGCTGCCACGCGTCATGGGCCAGACGGCGGCCACATTGAACAGCGGCACGGATACGCCGATCAGCACCGAGACATAGAGCAGTCCGTCCGGCCCTGCCAGGCGCGAAACCAGTGCCAGCGCGATAAAGGAGTTGAAGCGAAACGCCACTTGCGCTGCTCCCGCATAGCCGCGTGCATCGATGCGCCGACCCAGAAGAGGCAGGTGCGGAAGGCTGTAGGTCAGCACAATGCCCAGCAGGCCTCCCAGCACACCGGCAGCCAGCAATTGGCTGGCGTCGCCCCACTGGATCGGGTTGCGCGTGATGGAGTGAAACAGCAGCACCGGAAACAGCAGGTAGTAGACGAGCTGCTCCACGGCTTGCCAGACGTTGCGGTTGATGGGCGTGAAACGGCACAGCACATAGCCCAGCACGATGAGCGCGAAATCGGGAAAAAGCAGTTCTAGATAGTTCACGGCCTGTAAGCATAGGGCCGGTCATAGGTTTGCTGAGAGAAAGCTGTCGCCAAGTTTCTATGTAGTAGTACTTACTGTTGTCGCTCGGCTCATTCGAGCTGAACTTTGATGCGCTTCAAGGAAATGGTGTGAATCTAGGGTAATTACTGAGAAATCAGGGCTAACAAGAATGTGTCGGGTTTTTTGCGGCACGTACCATCAGCCGTTAATTTCAGAACTCATAAGGAGACCCCTTCATGAATCGTCGTATGTGCGTGGGCCTGACAATGGCTCTGGCAACTGTAGGTTTTTCGACCGGTGTGTTGGCAGAGGCCAACTACCCCACCAAGCCCATCAAGCTGCTGGTGCCCTTTGCCGCAGGCGGCACGACCGACATCATTGCGCGTGTGATCGCCGAGCCGCTGAGCAAGGAACTGGGTCAGTCCGTGGTGGTGGACAACAAGGGCGGTGGCGGCGGCGTCATCGGTGCGCAGGAAACCGCGCGCCAGAAGCCAGACGGCTACAACCTGGGCATTTCCACGCTGTCGACCATGGCCACCAATCCGGCCATCAACCCCAAGACTCCCTACAACCCGCTGACGGACTTCACGCCCATCATCAATATTGCGGCCACGCCCAATGTGATCGCCGTGAACCCCAAGTTCCCCGGCGCGGCCAGCTACAAGGCTTTCGAGGCCGAACTCAAGGCCAATCCCGGCAAGTACTCCTATGGCTCGTCCGGTACGGGCGGCATCCAGCACATGCTGATGGAGCTGTACAAGTCGCTGACCGGCATCCAGATGACCCATGTGCCTTATCGCGGCGCGGGCCCGGCCCTGAACGACGCGGTTGCCGGCCAGATCCCCATGATTCTGGACAACCTGCCTTCGGCACTGCCTTTCATCAAGGACAACCGTCTCAAAGCCATCGCCGTGGCAGCTCCCCAGCGTCTGGCCGTGCTGCCTGACGTGCCCACCTTCAAGGAAGTGGGTCTGCCCCAGGTCAATCGCATGGCTTCCTACGGCATTCTGGGCCCCAAGGGCATGGACAAGGCCATGGTCGACAAGATCAATGCCGCTGTGAAGAAGGTGCTGCAGGACCCCGCGGTCAAGAAGCGCATCGAAGACACCGGCTCGCTGGTGGTGGGCAACTCTCCTCAGGAATTCGCCAAGGAACTGAAGGAAGAGTTCGAAACCTACAAGCAGGTCGTGGCCAAGCAGAAGCTGACACTGGACTAAGCAGCTGATCTGCTGCCGATACAGTAGCGGATACCGCAAGCCCGAATTGCCTTTGAGGCGATTCGGGCTTTGTTTTTTTATATTATTTTCCGCTCCCAGGCAGCAACAGAATCTTGCCGATGCTGACCCCGGACTCCATATGTCTGTGCGCCCCAGCAGCATCTGCCAAAGCGAAGGAGCTATCGATCACGGGCCGTATCGCTCCACTCTCCAATGCACCAAGCCATCGCTGGGCAAAGCGCTGGACCATCGCCTGCTTGACTTCGGGCGAGCGTGACTTCATCACGGTTCCGAAGATCCGCAGATGGCGGTACAGCACCAGGTCCATGGGCAATGCAGCGCCCTGGGAGCCGCCCAGCAGGCCCACCATCACCATGCGCCCGCCGACGGCCAGCGATCGCACATTGGGCTCCAGGTAGGGGGCACCGACGAAATCGATCACGATGTCCACGCCTTTGCCGTCGGTGGCCTGGGCCACCACGGTTTGGAAGTCCTCGCTGCGATAGTCGATGAAGACATCGGCTCCGAAACCCAGGACCGCTTCGCGCTTGTCGCCGCTGGCCGTCGCAAAAACCCGGGCGCCGGCAGCATGTGCAAGCTGAACGGCGGCCGATCCGACACCACCCGCTGCCGCATGGATCAGCACCGACTCGCCGGCGCGCAAGCCAGCCAGATGAAACAGGGCCTCGTGTGCGGTCACGAACACCTCGGGTATCGCACCGGCATCCACGAGGTCCAGATTCCCGGGGACATGTATCGCCATGCGGTGGTCTATGCGCGAAATCTCGGCATAAGCGCCGCCGCCCACGATACCCATGACCCGGTCGCCCACGGAGAAGCCCTGCACCAAGGGACCGGCGTCGATCACGGTTCCGGCGATCTCCAGGCCCATGGTGTCTGCGTCACCAAAGGAAGCTCGGCCATAGGCGCCCTTGCGGTGATAGAGGTCGGCACGATTGACGCCGATGGAGGCGTTGCGTACCAGCAAGTCGTGGGGGCGAAGCTCAGGAGCCGGCAGCTCGCGGGCCACCAGCACCTCGGGCCCGCCAAAGTCGTCAAAAACGATGGCCTGCATGGTGGTGGGCTTTGCTGCGGGGATGGAGTCTGTCAAAAAGGTGGGCATAGCGTCGTTCTCGAAATATCTTTGAGCGCTGAAGATTACGACGCAAAGCTTTGTTTGCAATGCAGCGATTTCGCTCTACATTGATGCAAATTTGCATCAACTGATGAGCCATGAACTGGGACGATACCCGCATCTTTCTCGCCCTGAGCCGCACGCACTCATTGCGCGCCGCAGCGCGCAGCCTGGGCATTGATCAGGCAACGGTCGGGCGACGCCTGAATGCGCTGGAGTCCGAGCTGGGGGCAAAGCTGTTTTTGCGGGCCAAGGATGGATACCTGCTCACGGCCGCTGGCGAGGTGGCACTGGCTGCGGCAAAGCGTATGGAGAGTGCGGCCCTGGACTTGCGCACCAAGATCGAGGGTCAGGATGAAAATCCCGGTGGGCTGGTGCGCGTGACAAGCACCGACTCCATCGCTATTGACCTGTTGCTGCCCGCTGTCGAGCGTGTGCAGCAGCACTGGCCGAATATCCGCGTGGATCTGGAAGTCTCTACCCAGTTGCTCAGCCTCGGTCGCCGACAGGCGGATATTGCTTTTCGCAACGTCAGGCCTGATACCCCGGAGCTGGTGGTTCGCCGTGTGGCTTCGTGGCCTGTGGGGCTGTTCGCAAGCACGAGTTATCTGGCTCGCTTTGGCGAGCCCGCCCCTGAAGACGAGTTGCGCGGTCACCATCTGGTGGCATACGGGCCTTATCTGGAGCAAAGTCCGCTACTGAGCATGGCCGGAGTGCCGGCACGTCAGGCCAGGATTGCCATGTCGGTCCGCTCCAGTCTCCTCGTGCGCAAGGCGGTTGCTGCAGGCATCGGGATTGGGGAAATGCCGTTGTGGATGGGGGAGCGCGAAGGCCTGGTGCGTATCTGGCCGCAACGCCGACGTCCGAACGACTACGAAGTCTGGCAGGTCATGCATCCCGATCTGCAGCGCACGGCTAGGGTGAGAGCGGTTGCGCAGTTCCTGGCCGAGGCTTTCGATGGTCCATCAGCCGGCATCAGCTGAAGCAGGCACAGCATTTGCCATTGCCGGTATCTGACCCTGATCTCCATGGTGCACCGAGCTGATTTCAGCTCGGTGCACCCTCGCCAGCGTGTACGCTAGCTCCATGTCCGACACTCCTAAAAAAGCCCGCAAACCGCAGATTCCCGATGACTGGCCGCAGCCCTTGCCGCAGAGCCAGCATGCGCTCGATCAGTTCATCGATGCCCTGCTGCTGGAGGACGGGCTTTCGCGCAATACCCTGTCCGCCTATCGGCGTGACCTGACAGCGGCTGCGCGCTGGCTGGCGCGGCTGCAGCCGCCCAAGGCGCTGGATGCTGCGCTGGAAGCCGATCTGCAGGGCTATTTCACGGCCCGTGTGGAGGGCACCAAGGCCACCTCCTCGAACCGCAGGCTGACGGTGTTGCGTCGCTATTTTCACTGGGCGCTGCGTGAAAAGCGCATCGCTGCCGACCCCACGGTGCGCATGCTGGCGGCCAAGCAGCCGTCGCGCATGCCCAAGACCCTGACCCAGGAGCAGGTGGAGGCCCTGCTCGATGCGCCCGATGTGGACAGCCCGCTGGGCTTGCGCGATCGCGCCATGCTGGAGCTGATGTATGCCAGCGGTCTGCGCGTCAGCGAACTGGTGGGCGTGCGCATGCATGAGCTGGACCTGCGCTCGGGCGTGCTGCGCGTGACGGGCAAGGGACGCAAGGAGCGGCTGGTGCCGTTCGGCCAGGAGGCGCAGCACTGGCTGGAGCGCTATCTGCAGCAGGCGCGTGCCGTGATTCTGGGAGGGCAGCAGACCGAGGAGGTGTTTGTGACCCAGCGCGGCGCGGGCATGAGTCGCGTGATGTTCTGGGTCATCGTCAAGAAATGCGCGCAGATTGCAGGTGTGAACTCGCCGCTGTCGCCACATACGCTGCGCCATGCGTTTGCCACCCATCTGCTCAACCATGGCGCCGACCTTCGCGTGGTGCAGATGCTGCTGGGGCATGCCGATATCTCCACCACCACCATCTACACCCATGTGGCGCGCGAGCGGCTCAAGGCTCTGCATGCCGAGCATCACCCGCGCGGCTGAGCCGCTACCTAGGTCGTCGCGCTGCCAAGCTGCAGGTGGTATAGCCCCCAGACGGCGGCAGGAAAGCGCTGCTTGACGGGCAACTGGCCGAGCTCCGGAATCTGATGGGCTGCAAAAATGGCCCAGAGCGGGCCCACGCCGCCCATTGCCAGCGGCACGCCGTCCAGCTGGGTGGCAATCAGCATGCGCCAGCGCACGGCCTGGGCCAGCGGTATCTGGCTGCGATAGCCATCTATGCCCTGCAAAGTCAGTTGCAGGCCGCGCGCCATGGCCTGGCCTACATCCACGCCGGCGGCCTGCAGCACCTGCTCCAGCAGCGGGCCTTGCAGGCTGTGCTCGGCTTCGTCGTATTCCAGCGTGGTCCTGAGCGTCTGCTGCTCCAGGCTGTTGAGCGCATCCATGCCACAGGACCAGGCTGCATCAAACAGATAGCCATGGATGATCAGCATGCGGTCCGCCACGGCCTGCGGCTTGCCGCGATTGGCCTGCACACCGGGGCCGCTGATGGTGAGCACAGCGGGCTGCAGGCCATCGAGCACGCAGGTGCGGGAGGCCTTGCGTGTGGCCGCGGCGGGCAGAGCCATGGCGCCCAGTGCAGCGCCCGCAGCACCGCTTCGCAGCAAGATGGAGCGACGGGATAGAGGTTGTTTTTCTTCCATGGGGCGCTTTCTTTGTGGAGATTGCTGCAGTCTAGCGGCAAGCCTTGCGGGCGTCATTGCGACATGTCGATGAAGGTGTTGGTCGGTTGGAGTGTTGGTCTATTTGAATGTTTGAAGTTTTATTTTGATGTTTTCTGTCCAATGAATTGACGAATCGTCGTCCAAATCAACCGGGGAATTCACTTTGGTCAAAAATGCAGGTCTTGATTTTTGGATTTCGAGTGATGACTAACTTTCTGCGTCGCAGCATGCTCACCTGTGCCCTGGCAGCCATGCTGCCTGTCACCTTGTCCCTGAATGTCCAGGCGGCCGACAAAGCCGACGCGGCTGGCTGGCCCAGCCGTCCCATTCGTCTGGTGGTGTCCTACCCTGCCGGTGGTGTGAGCGATGTGGTGGCCCGTGCACTGGGTGAAAAGCTGTCGCAGTCGTTGGGTCAGTCGGTGGTGATCGACAACAAGGCCGGTGCGGGTGGCGCGATTGGCCTGGATCAGGTTGCCAAGTCCAACCCCGATGGCTATACGCTGGGCTTTTCGTCCATCAGCCCGCTGACGCTGAGCCCCCATCTGGGCAAGCCGCTGTTCGATCCGCACAAGGATATTGTTCCCGTGGTCAGCGTGATGTACTCGCCCGTGCTGCTGCTGGGAACGACCCGTCTGGCAGCCAAGAGCTTTCCCGAGCTGATGACCCAGGCCAAGGCCCACCCCGGCGATGTGCGCTGGGCCACGGCCGGTCTGGCCTCGCTGGGCCACATCATGCTCGAGCAGATTGCCGATCAGGGCAAGGTTCAGATCACCCATGTGCCTTACAAGGGCGGTGGCCAGCAGCTCAATGACGGCCTGAGTGCACAGTTCGAAGTGTTGTCCACGAATGCCGGCCCAGCCGTGATGCAGCACATCAAGGCCGGCAAGTTCAAGGCCCTGGCCGTGGGAGCTCCGGCGCGTCTGGACTCGCTGCCTCAAGTGCCCACGCTGGCCGAGCTGGGTTACAAGAACGCCAACACCACATCGGTCTTCGGCATCTTCGCTCCCGCAGGTGTGCCCGCCCCCGTGCTGGCTCGCCTGAATGCCGAGGTGAACAAGGCGCTGGCGCTGCCCGAGATCCGTCAGCGCCTGGAGGCCACTGACAATGTGCCTACCGGCGGCAAGGCTGTGGACTTTGCCAAGCAGATCGAAGCCGAGTCCAGGTCCAACGCCCAGATCATCAAGGCTGCAGGTATCCAGACCAACTGATCGGGACTTTCTTGAATGAAAAAGGGCTTGCGGTCACATCGGCTGCAAGCCCTTTTTCGTTGTGCGCAGCAAGCGCACTGACTGGTCGCGAAGCGGATTGGCTCAGATCACTTCGCTGGCCAGGTTGTCGGCCCAGCTCAGTGCCTGCAGATGGGCCCAGTTGACCTGGTGGTTGGACAGCTGCAGCGCATTGGCGGCGCGGGCAAAAGCCGCTTCGTCGCCAGACTCGCAGGCGCGCGTCAGATCCAGGAAGGGTGCAAAAACGCCCTGGTTGTGTACCAGTGCGTCAACCACGGACTGGGGCAGGGCTACGGATTCCAGGGCCTTGGCCATGGGCTGGCTCAGCATCACATCGAGCAGCGAGAAAACGCCCACGACGAAAGCGTGGTCGCATTCCTCGGGTGGCAGCAGCTCGGCGGTCAGCAGCTCCATCAGGCGGCCGCGCACCACGGCTGTCTGGCCCACAGCCGGCGGTGTGCCGCCGGCGCGTGAGGTGGTCAGCAGCAGGGCCGCCCAGCGGAACAGCTTCTTGAGGCCCAGAATCATCACTGCATGGCGGAAGGAGGTGATCTCGCAGGACAGACCGAAACCCGAGCTGTTGATGAAGCGCAGCAGGTTGAAGGACAGCGTGGGGTCCTTCTTGAGCAGCTCTTCGATCTCCTCCGTGCTGGCCTGCTGGCGCACCAGGTTGATGAGCTGGATGATGGTGGTCTGCGTGGGGCGGATGGTGCGCGCCTGCACGAGCTGGGGCTGGGCGAACCAGTAGCCCTGGAACAGCTTCACACCCAGGCCCAGCATATGCTCGAACTGCTCGGCTGTTTCGACCTTCTCGGCCACGATCTGGGCGCGTGTGTAGGTCTGGGCAAACTTCACCAGCTTCTCGGCATGCTCGATCGCGAAGCTCTGCATGTCCAGCTTGACGAAGGAGGCCATGGGCAGCCATGACGCATAGTTGCGGCGCAGCAGGTTCTGGTCGAAAGCCAGGCGAAAGCCACGCTGGCGCAGGGCCGCAAATGTGGGCAGGCAGGCTTCGATGTTTTCCTGCGTGGCATCGGCGGGCAGGGCCGGCACTTCCAGTACCACACGGTCGGGGTGAATCAGCTCCAGGTGGCCGCCGCTCAGGCTGTCGTGGGTGCAGTTGATGAAAACCGTCTTTTTGCCCACCAGGGCTTCGGCACCGGCGTAGGACAGTGCATTGAACAGCAGCGCCGCATCGGATGCTGCTGTGTGTGCGTTATGTGCAACCGAGCGGTCAAACAGCTCGTAGCCATACACATCCCGCTTTTCATCGACGATTGCCTGACGCGCAATGCTGGCCATATTGGCCTCGTCCCTGTCTGCAACGGGGCTGGCGGTTGGTGAAGAGGCGTTTGTGTCAGAGGTATCCATGTCGGTTATCGCTTGGGTGTGGGGCAAAAGCGCTGTCAGTCGGACAGACACTCCGTCCATCTCAAAGCCTGCAGATGAGCGTGATTGATGTCCCCGTGCTCCAGCTCCAGGCTGCAGGCACTGCGGTCGAATTGTTCCTGGTCATGACTCTCGCAGGCCTTGGTGAGCATCAGCAGCTCGCCCAGAATGCCTTCATGATGCAGCAGCGCGGCGGAGACCGACTCGGACACCGGAATCAGCGCCAGCGCTGCAGGCAAAGGCATGCCCAGCATGCGGTCCAGCATGGAGAACATGCCGCAGATAAAGGCCAGATCGGCGTCGGTGTCCGTTAGCGAGTGCTTGGCCAGCAGCTCCATCAGACGGCCGCGAATCACGGCGGTCTGGCCTACGGCCGGCGGGGGGCCGCCTTCACGGGCGGCCGTCAGCAGCATGGCAGCCCAGCGAAACAGCTTGTTCAGGCCGAGCAGCATCACGGCCTGCTTGAAAGAGGTGATCTTGCGATGGGCGCCAAAGCTGGCCGAGTTGATGAGGCGCAGCAGGTTGAAGGCCAGGGCGGCGTCCTTTTTGAGAACTTCCTCGATCGCATCGGTGCTGGCCTGCTCGCGTACCAGCGTCAGCAACTGGATGATGCTTTGCTGCGTCGGGGTCAGAAGGCGGGTCTGCATCACCGTGGGACGGGCAAACCAGAAACCCTGGAAAAGCTCTATGCCCAGGCGCTGCCCCAGCTCATGCTGATGGGCACTTTCGACTTTTTCGGCGATCAGCTCGGCGCGGGTGTGGCGGTTGGCGAACTTGACCAGCACCGTAAGCTGGTCCGGTGCCAGCGTGGAGAGGTCTAGCTTGATGTAGTCGGCCAGCGGCAGCCAGGCCGAATACACAGACTCCAGTACCGTGTGGTTGAAGGCCAGATGAAAGCCCTGGTCCTTGAGTGCCAGCAAGGTGGGCAGGCGGGCTGCCACCTCATGCACGGCAGCATGGCCCAGAGGGGGGATCTCCAGCACCACCTTGTCGGCAGGCAGCAGCTCCAGGTGCTCGCCGGTCAGACCTTCGTGAGTGCAATTCACGAACATGAGCTTGGTGCCGACCAGATCTTCCTCTCCAGCATGCGTGAGGGCCGCAAAGATCAGCGTCGCGTCTGAGGCCATGGTGTGACCATAAGGCGAGCGCGAGCGGTTGAACAGCTCGTAACCAATGATTTGCTGCAGCCCGTTGACGATGGGCTGGCGTGCAATCATGCCTTTGGACAGGTTGCGCGGCGAGGCGAATGCCTGGTCCTCTATGGTTTGTTCACTCATTGCTGCATGACGTCTGTGTGGGAAATGGTTGGCTGTGCCGGTTATTGTAAGAACGAGCCGATCATAGTGTCAGCTTCGTGCGTTCAGTCCGTTTGTGCCAACAACTTCGGCTCGCGGGCCTCGCTTGTCGGTGGTTCTTGATTCGAGTCAAGAAAAAATACCTAGATCTGTTGCAGCCAGGCGATCTCGGTTGCGGTGAAGCCTGCGGCGCGGCGTGCCTTCTCATTGAAGGGTGGGCGCAGGCGCGGCGCTTCATGGCGCTTTGTCAGCTCCAGGTACAACGACTCGGGGTCCAGACCGTTTTTCTCGCACAGCCAGCGATACCAGTGGTTGCCTATGGCCACATGGCCCACTTCCTCGCGCAGGATGATGTCCAGAATGTCACAGGCCGCCAGCGCATCGGTCGCGTGGGTGTTGCGCAGCTTGTTCTGGATCTGCGGCGTGGCGTCCAGGCCGCGCGCCTCCAGCGTTCTGGGTACCAGGGCCATGCGGGCCACGATGTCGCCCGCCGTTTTCTCGCACATGGTCCACAGGCCCTGGTGGGCCGGATGGTCGCCATAGTCCTGACCATGATGCTGGCGCAGATGATCGCGCAGCAGGCGGAAATGCTTGGCTTCCTCTGCAGCCACCTGCAGCCAGTCGTGGTAGTACTGCCCGGGCATGCCGTCGAAGCGCCAGATGGCGTCCAGTGCGAGGTTGATGGCATTGAACTCTATATGTGCAATGGCATGGATGAGCACGGCCCGGCCTTCGAGGGTGGCAGGCGAGCGGCGCGCCACGGCCGTGTGGTGCTTGAGCTCGGGCCGGGCCGGGCGACCGGGAAGCTCGGATTCGGGGATGCGCAGTGTCGGTGCTGTTTCTGCTATCGAATAGAGAGCTTTTTGTGCATGCAGATCAATGGCTGCAGCAGCTTTTTTCTCAGGGTCTGCAAGACACAAGACCTCTAGCGCGCGATGACGTAACTCCATCCCTACAATTCTAGGTTCTATAAAGAAGCAACCCACAGGGAGACAAGCAGATGGCAATTTACGAACTCGACGGCGTTGCGCCGCAGATCGACGAAAGCGCCTGGGTGGCCGACAGCGCCGAGGTCATGGGCCGCGTCAAGCTGGACAAGGACGCCAGCGTCTGGTTTGGAACGGTCATCCGCGGGGATACCGAAAACATCAGCATCGGCGCGGGCTCCAACATCCAGGATGCCAGCGTGCTGCATGCCGATTTCGGCAAACCGCTTACGGTGGGTTGCAATGTGACGGTTGGCCACCAAGTAATGCTGCATGGCTGCACGATTGGCGATGGCTCGCTCATCGGCATCGGTGCAGTGGTGCTCAATGGCGCCAGGATAGGCAGGAACTGCCTGGTGGGCGCAGGCTCGCTGGTGACCGAGGGCAAGGAATTTCCCGACGGCTCCATGATCCTCGGCAGCCCCGCCAAGGTCGTGCGCGAGCTATCGCCCGAGCAGATCGAAGGTCTGCGCCAGAGCGCCAGGAACTATGTTGAAAATGCTCGCCGCTTCAAGCGCGGCTTGCGCAAGCTGGGCTGAGGGCCCTGCTTTTTACCGGAATCGATTAGCGTGTCTGAACTGCATAAATTCATTTTTGACGGCCTGCCCGTGCGTGGTGCCATTGTTCGCCTGACTGACTCCTGGCAGGAAATCCTGCAGCGCCGTGCCGGCAACAAGGATACCGGCGCCTACCCAGAGGCCGTCAGCACCTTGCTCGGCGAGATGACGGCGGCTGGCGTGCTCATGCAGTCCAATATCAAGTTCAATGGCGCGCTGGTATTCCAGGTCATGGGTGACGGCCCGGTCAAACTGGCCGTGGCCGAAGTGCAGTCGGATCTGAGCCTGCGTGCCACGGCAACACTGGTGGGAGAGGCCAATCTGCCCCTGCGCGGCCAGTTGGCCCCGCTGGCAGAACTGGTCAATGCCCATGGCGCGGGCCGCTGCGCCGTCACGCTGGACCCCAAGGACCGCCAGCCCGGCCAGAACCCCTATCAGGGCGTGGTGCCGCTCAACGATGGTGCTGGCGGCCGCTTCGAGCGCCTGTCGGATGCGCTGCAGTTCTACATGATGCAGTCCGAGCAGCTCGACACCGTGATGGTGCTGGCCGCCAATGACCAGATCGCTGCCGGTCTGATGCTGCAGCGCATGCCTGTGAAGGGCGAGGCGAATCTGGCCGCGGCCACCGAAAGCGGGGAGGCCGAGCATGACGCCCAGGGCCTGAACGAGGAGTACAACCGCGTTGCCACGCTGGCCTCCAGCCTGACGCAGCAAGAGCTGTTGACGCTGGATGTGGAGACCATTTTGCGGCGCCTGTTCTGGGAGGAGAAGCTGCTGCGCTTCGCTCCTCAGGCCGACGAGAAGGCCCCGCGTTTCGCCTGTACCTGCAGCCGTGACCGGGTGGCCGCCATGCTGACCTCGCTGGGCGAGGAAGAGGTGGATTCCATCGTGGCCGAGCGTGGCAAGATCGAGGTGGGCTGCGACTTCTGCGGCCAGCAATACCAGTTCGACGCCATCGATGCGGCGCGTCTGTTCACCGAAGTGCAAAAGCAGCCGCCCAGCTCCAGCTCGGTGCAGTAACTGAACAGTCTGCTCGCGGCTATGGAGCTCTGATGGCGGTGGAGACACCCTGCAAGAGCCCAGGTCGGGGCAGCGCGGGTGTCTTCCAGCTCGGAAAAGATAGGGGAGAAGGCACGAGGCGCCTCAGGGGGCGCTTTTCAAGGCCTCGAACAGTGCCAGCTCGCACTCGGGATCGCCGCATTGCTCGCAGGCTTTGCGGCGTATTTTCTGACTGGAACTCCAGGGATTTTTGCTTGAAATCCAATCCCAGTCTGCGGCCGGTTCCATGAATTTCAGAGAGGCAGTCAGTTGCTGCCATTGGGCAGACGGTCTGCCGTACAGCATCACATAGCTCTGAGAGCGTGCTTCCAGCAGTGCGCGCCATTGGCTGATCTGCTGAGCGATGGCGGGGTCCGGGTCGGCATCGCGCCAGTCCTGGCCCAGCACATAGACCAGGGCATCGGCCGGCCATTCATCGCCGCTCGCGGGGGCCATGCATTGCCAGGGGCCGGCCAGGCCCGCATCCAGACGGGCCTGCAGCAAGCCATGCGCCATGCCGCGCGCCAGGGCATGGGGAGCGCCCAGCAGCACCACCGTGGGCGCAGGAACAGCAAAGCCAGCGCGGGGCTGGCTTCGGGACGGAGCGGGCGCCGGATCAGCGCCTGGAAACCTGAATATAGATTTCATTGGGTTTGACCATGCCCAGCTCGTAACGGGCCTTTTCTTCCACGGTGGACAGGCCGTCCTTGAGGTCGTTGACCTCGGACTGCAGCCTGTCGTTTTCCGATTTTTCTAGGGCGTTGGCCGCGTATTGATCCTTGATTTGCTGCTGCAGCTCGTGCACATAGGCCATGCTGCCATTGCCCAGCCAGAGCTGGGCATGAATGGCGGTCAGCAAGACCAGCAATGTGACGCAGACGACGCGGTTGACCATACAAAAAACCTGGTGGAATCAAGGGTAAGCGCCCTGGCCGCAAAGCGGTTGCCGGGCACTTACTTCAGCTGCGCACTTTAGCGCAGGTTGTAGAAGGCAGCGCGGCCGGGGTACTCGGCGACATCGCCCAGGTCTTCCTCGATGCGCAGCAGCTGGTTGTACTTGGCGATACGGTCGGAGCGGCTCATGGAGCCAGTCTTGATTTGACCAGCATTCAGGCCCACGGCGATGTCGGCAATGGTGCTGTCTTCGGTTTCGCCAGAGCGGTGCGAGATCACGGCGGTGTAGCCGGCGCGCTTGGCCATTTCGATGGCGGCGAAGGTCTCGGTCAGGGTGCCGATCTGGTTGATCTTGATCAGGATCGAGTTGGCGATGCGCTTTTCGATGCCTTCCTTGAGGATCTTGGTGTTGGTCACGAACAGGTCGTCACCCACCAGCTGAACCTTGGCGCCCAGGCGCTCGGTCAGGATCTTCCAGCCATCCCAGTCGCCTTCGTGCATGCCGTCTTCGATGGAGATGATGGGGTACTTGTCGCACCAGCCGGCCAGCATGTCGGTCCACTGCGTCGAAGTCAGTGTCATATTGCCTTCGCCGGCCAGCACGTACATGCCGTCCTTGTAGAACTCGGATGCTGCGCAGTCCAGGCCCAGGGCGATCTGCTCGCCGGGCTTGTAGCCGGCCTTTTCGATGGCTTCGATGATTAGCTGGATCGCGGCTTCGTGGTTTTCCACGGAAGGTGCGAAACCGCCTTCGTCGCCCACGGCGGTGGACATGCCATTGTGGTGGATGATGGCCTTCAGAGCGTGGAAGACTTCGGCACCCCAGCGCACGGCTTCACGGAAGGTGGGGGCACCCACGGGGATGATCATGAACTCTTGCAGGTCCAGCGAGTTGTTCGCGTGGGCGCCGCCGTTGATCACGTTCATCATGGGCACGGGCAGCTGCACGCCACCCATGCCGCCGAAGTAGCGGTACAGGGGCAGGCCGGCTTCTTCGGCTGCGGCGCGGGCCACGGCCATGGACACGGCCAGCATGGCGTTGGCGCCCAGGCGGCTCTTGTTGTCGGTACCGTCCAGGTCGATCAGGGTCTTGTCCAGGAAAGCCTGCTCGGAAGCGTCCAGGCCCAGCACGGCTTCGGAGATTTCGGTGTTGATGTGCTCCACAGCCTTGAGCACGCCCTTGCCCAGGTAACGGCTCTTGTCGCCGTCACGCAGTTCAATGGCTTCGCGCGAGCCGGTGGACGCGCCCGAGGGCACGGCGGCACGGCCCATCACGCCGGATTCCAGCAGCACGTCGCACTCAACGGTGGGATTGCCGCGGCTGTCCAGCACTTCGCGGCCTACGATGTCAACAATGGCACTCATTGCATTTCCTTTGGGTTTCTGAAATCGGTACGTGCAGGCTGACTTCTTTCATGAAATCACGCCCAAGCGCTTGTGCATAAAGCGCAAGCTGCTATCAAAATTGTGAAGCCGACTCTTCTCCACATGCTGCGCGCGCGCCATGCACGCGACGAGTATGGAAGAGGCTGCGGCGGCTATTGTGCACAAATTTGGTGGGCCGCTTTTGCCTTGACGTGTTGCAGCAGTCGAATTTCTTGCGCAAGACGTTTCTGTGCAAGCATTCGGACACAAAAGCGGATACAAAAAAGGCATGACGCCACGCTTCATCGTGTCGGTCATGCCGGGGTGCATCATCTGCTCAGACGCCGCTGCCCGCCTTGGGGCGGCCGGGGCGTATGGATATGCAGGCCTGCAGCAAGGCCGTCATGTCGCTGCTGATGCGCTGTGTATGCATGCTCAGGCCTGGAAGCGGTCTTCCAGGAAGCCGTTGCGCTTGGTCACATCGTCCAGCGCCACCAGTGTCTCCAGCAGTGCCTTCATGTGCTTGAGCGGCACGGCATTGGGGCCGTCCGACAGGGCGTTGCAGGGATCGGGGTGGGTTTCCATGAACAGGCCAGCCACGCCCACGGCCACGGCCGCACGCGAGAGCACGGGCACCATCTCGCGCATGCCGCCGCTGGATGTGCCGTTGCCGCCGGGCAGCTGCACGCTGTGGGTGGCGTCGAACACGACAGGGGCGCCGGTCTCGCGCATGATGGCCAGCGAGCGCATGTCGCTGACCAGGTTGTTGTAGCCAAAGCTGGCGCCGCGTTCGCAGGCCGTGAAGCTGTCCGCGGGCAGGCCCGCTTCCACAGCCGCAGCACGGGCCTTGTCGATGACATTCTTCATGTCATGCGGGGCCAGGAACTGGCCCTTCTTGATGTTCACGGGCTTGCCCGACTGGGCCACGGCGCGGATGAAGTCCGTCTGGCGGCACAGGAAGGCGGGGGTCTGCAGCATGTCGACGACAGACGCCACGTAAGGCACTTCGGCTTCGGTGTGCACATCGGTGAGGATGGGCACGTTCAGCTCCTTCTTCACCTTGGCAAGGATCTCCAGACCTTTTTCCATGCCGGGGCCGCGAAAGCTGGTGCCCGAGGAACGGTTGGCCTTGTCGAAGCTGCTCTTGAAGATGAAGTGGATGCCCAGCGAGGAAGTGATTTCCTTGAGTTGCCCGGCCACGTCCATCTGCAGTTGTTCGGATTCGACCACGCAAGGGCCGGCGATCAGAAAGAAGCGCTTGTCCAGACCAATATCAAAGCCGCAGAGTTTCATGGGGGTTCCTTTTTGCACGCCGTGCATGCTTCAAAAACTGAAGCTGCTGGCGCTCTATTTTGAAAGACTTCAACATCATTTGATGCTGAGATCATTGCATTTCAAGCGCTGGCAGCTCCTATTTAAGGATTGATTCCGGAGGAAGGGAATCAGGCCTTCTTGCCCGGCTGGGCCTTGTTGTCCATGGCCGCCTTGATAAAGGCGTTGAACAGCGGGTGACCATCCCAGGGGGTGGACTTGAACTCGGGGTGGAATTGCACACCGATGTACCAGGGGTGAACCTTGGCGGGCAGCTCGACGATTTCGGTCAGCTGTTCGCGCTGGGTCAGGGCCGAGATCACCAGGCCGGCTTCGCGCAACTGGTCCAGATACTGGGTGTTGGCTTCATAGCGGTGGCGGTGACGCTCGGTCACCACGTCGCCGTAGATGCTGTGCGCCAGCGTGCCCTTTTGCACGTCGGAAGACTGTGCGCCCAGACGCATGGTGCCGCCCAGGTCGGAGTTCTCGTCACGGGTCTTGATCGTGCCGTCCGCGTCCTTCCACTCGGTGATCAGGGCGATCACGGGATTGGGGGTGGCGGGGTCGAACTCGGTGGAGTTGGCGCCTGCGAGACCGGCCACATGACGGGCGTACTCGATGGTGGCAACCTGCATGCCCAGGCAGATGCCCAGGTAGGGCACCTTGTTCTCGCGGGCAAACTTGGCCGTAGAGATCTTGCCTTCCACGCCGCGCGAGCCGAAGCCGCCGGGCACCAGAATGCCGTCGTAATCCTTGAGCAGCTTGGTGGCATCCGCGTCGTGGATGGTTTCCGAGTCCACATGCGTGATCTTCACGCGCACATGGTTGCGCATGCCGGCGTGCTTGAGTGCTTCGTTGACCGACTTGTAGGCGTCGGACAGCTCCACGTACTTGCCCACCATGGCAATCTTGACTTCGCCCTGGGGATGCTCGGTCTCATAGACCAGGTCGTCCCAGCGCTTGAGATTGGTGGGAGGCGTGTTCAGGCGCAGCTTGTCGCAGATCAGGCCGTCCAGACCCTGCTCGTGCAGCATGCGCGGCACCTTGTAGATGGTGTCCACGTCCCACATGGAGATCACACCCCACTCGGGCACATTGGTGAAGAGGGAGATCTTGCTCTTTTCCTCTTCGGGCACTTGGTGCTTGGCGCGGCACAGCAGCGCATCGGGCTGGATGCCGATTTCGCGCAGCTTCTGCACGGTGTGCTGGGTGGGCTTGGTCTTGAGCTCGCCGGCCGTCTCGATGAACGGCAGGTAGGTCAGGTGCACAAAGGCGGAGTTGTTGGGGCCGAGCTTGAGCGCCAGCTGACGCGCAGCTTCCAGGAAGGGCAGGGACTCGATATCGCCCACGGTGCCGCCGACTTCGCAGATGGCCACATCCACTTCGTGGTCGGTGCCAAGGCCCGCGCCGCGCTTGATGTATTCCTGGATCTCGTTGGTGACATGGGGGATGACCTGCACGGTCTTGCCCAGATAGTCGCCACGGCGTTCCTTTTCCAGCACGGACTGATAGATGCGGCCCGTGGTGAAGTTGTTGCTCTGACGCATGCGCGTTTCGATGAAACGCTCATAGTGGCCCAGGTCCAGATCGGTCTCGGCTCCGTCATCGGTCACGAACACTTCGCCGTGCTGGAAGGGCGACATGGTGCCCGGGTCCACGTTGATATAGGGATCGAGCTTGATGAGGGTGACTTTGAGACCGCGCGATTCCAAAATCGCAGCAAGGGAGGCTGAGGCGATTCCCTTACCTAGGGAAGACACCACACCGCCGGTGACGAAGACGAACTTGGTCATGTCTTTTTTTGGTGGTGGAGGGTAGGGACAGTTCATTGCTGAACCATCCCCCCCTAAGAACCGGACTTGCGACTTTCATCGCATCCGGCTCAAGCACAACACCGTCCATGTAGTTGTGAATCGAGGATTCTAATTCCTCGGTCTTTCCCTATGTGGACGCGAAGCCTTTATGAGGCCGGTTTCGCTACCTGCAAACCCAAGGCATGCAGTCGTCTATGACAGACCGGATGCAGTAGCACCCGATTGGAGAGGTTGTCTGACCCGCCCATCACCTTGTAAACAATGTGGTGGTCGTGCCAGCGTTCACCATCCTCCAACGGCTCCGCACAAAGTGCGCAACGCCCATTTTGGCTGATATACAGCATCGAAGTTTCGTACTGGTACGTCATATTTTTCAACATGCGTTTCGTTCTCAACTCCTCTCCGTACACCTCCCATACTGGGTCAAAGGGGTTGTATTCCCCCTTGATCTTTTCGTGCCTCACGATCTCTGTATCTGCAAGCTTCAACAGTTTGATCATGAGTGGGCCATCTGCCTTTTTCACAGTTGCAGCAAACTCATCCCTGTCCTTGATGCGCCGCCAGTAACGGCTTTTGCACCAGGGGTGGGACTTATTCGGATGTCGCCTTCTCGTCCAGCGCACCAAGCGCCAGTAGATAAGGCTGTCCATCCGACTGAAGGTTTCCTTCGCCACCACCGGTTGGTGGTACCGCGCCCAGCCTCGAAGGATTGGGTTCAGTTTGGCAATGAGATCCTCCTGCTTCGTCGATAGGTGTGTTTTCACGATTTCACTGACTTTGCGATAGAACGCTTGCGCGTTCTTCTTGCTCGGTTTGATCAAGAGCTTCCCTTTGTATTTGCGGAAGTTCCATCCCAGGAAATCGAAACCCTCGTCTATGTGAACGACCTTGGTCTTCTCCGGCGACAGTTGCAGACCTCGTTGTGCGAGGAAGGCTTCTATCCACGGCTTGATTTCTGTTTCCAGCAGCTCTCGCGAGATGCCGGTCACCACAAAATCGTCGGCGTACCGGATCACATGGACTTTGAGTCCTTTGGCTTTCGTCTTTCCGTATTTCGCAACCAAGTGCGCTTTCAGGTCGGTTTCCAGCCCGTTCAAACACATGTTCGCCAGGGTTGGCGAGATGATGCCGCCTTGCGGCGTCCCTTCTTCAGTTGGCGATAGGTGTCCTCTATGGACTACCCCGGCTTTCAGCCATTTGCGCAGGATCGTCTTGTTCATGGGAACTTGACGCACCAGCCACTCGTGGCTGATATGGTCGAAACAGCCTCGAATATCTGCCTCCAACACCCAAGCAGCCGCAGACCGCTGAGAGGTGGTGACGAATATCTGGCCCATGGCATCTGCCGTCGAACGATTTCTCCTGAAGCCGTAGCTATTCGGATCGCTCGTGGTTTCTGCCACGGGTTCCAGACCAAGCAGGTGTAACGCCTGCATGGCCCGATCCAACATGGTTGGGATGCCCAGAGGACGCTCCTTCCCGTTGGCTTTGGGGATGTAGACCCGCCGCAATGGCTTGGGTCTGTATCCCCTCTGCTGTTTCAACCTTCCAATCGCCGCCCGTTTCAAGGCAGGAGAATCCCAAAGCTGACGATCGACTCCCGCCGTTCGCTTGCCTTGGTTTTCAGTTACACGTCTTACCGCCAGAGCCCTGGCGGAAAACGAGTGGTTTAAAGACCGTTGCAGAGCTTTCACCCTGCGCCAGTCCTTGTCCAGCGTTGCCTTCGCTATGCGTTGCTGCGTCGTTCTCACAAACTGCTCGACACGATGCCAATCGATGGCATGCCAGTCTTGCGGTTCGCGTGAGGACGCAGATTCGCCGTCGCCGGTGAGTTTTCTCATGCTTTCCTCCTACCGAGTTGAACCCTCAGAGGACGCACGCCTCCCCGAAGGGATACGCACAATCCCTTCGGGCTAGGTTTAAACAAATGCAGTCGCGAGCGACGGTTGCACCAAGTGGAAGTGGGCACGCTTTCGCGTCAGGGTATGAACCCCTATGCCACCCATTACAGGTAGCCATTCGCTTTTTCCACCATCCCATACCCCCTCATCCAACAGGTTGCCTTACGGCTTCCCTGCCGACACGCTTGTGCGTGCTGGCGGATAGTGGGGCTTACCACGTTCCCTGACTTGCCGACACGGGCGATTCGCATCGCTGCATGTCTATCCGGTTAGGACTCATCTATCCTGGAGCTGTCGTGTTGGCGACGCACACCCATTTACCACGGGGAGTGCCTACAGCGTACCTTTTGGTTATGGCCTATCAGCAGATTTGGCCATTCAATCCTTACCCAGGTTCAGACGATGATTCACTTTACGTTGCCCATGCGGGACTAGCCTTGCCTCTCAACCGCCATTTCTGCTGGCAGCATCTACCCCTATCCTTGCGGATGAGGGGTACCGCGTTAGCGGGAGTACGTTGTCGGGCGAGCTTCACACAAGTCCATTACTGGATTTGCATGTCACCGTAGGCTACTTGTGGTCGCACACAAGGTCATGGCACTCCATTACTAGAGAGCATGACAAGGCAGGTCAGAGTTGCACTCTGTGCTTCTTCCATCAATCAAAGCGTATGCACGTAAGAAGTCCTCCAATGAAGGATTTCTGTTTCTTAGAAATGTCCGCTTGTGGCGGTCAGTGTGATACGAGCGGGAACGTGAATCTCACGTAACCATGACTCCACTTGGATACACGACGGTATCCCGAGCGGCGATGGGGTTGTCGGAGTCCGACACCCTAGGCTTGACTGACCCCGGAGGGGCGCAGCCTGATTGGAAGAATATGCCTCGCACCGGACCCTTGGGAGGTCTGGTTGTACGGTTTTCAGAGGCTCAACCGACTACAGAGCGACAAACGTGTCGCACGGGAGGGTAGGGACAGTTCATTGCTGAACCATCCCCCCCTAAGAACCGGACTTGCGACTTTCATCGCATCCGGCTCAAGCACAACACCGTCCATGTAGTTGTGAATCGAGGATTCTAATTCCTCGGCCTTTCCCTATGTGGACGCGAAGCCTTTAAGAGGCCGGTTTCGCTACCTGCAAACCAAGAGCATGCAGTCGTCTGTGACAGACCGGGTGTAGGAGCACCCGGTTGGAGAGGTTGTCCGACCCGCCCATCACCTTGTAAACAATGTGGTGGTCGTGCCAGCGTTCCCCTTCTTCCAACGGTTCCGCACACAGTGCGCAACGCCCGTTTTGGCTGATGTACAGCATCGAAGTTTCGTATTGATACGACATGTTTTTGGACATGCGTTTCATCCTCAGCTCTTCTCCGTACACCTCGAACTTCGGATCAAAGGGGTTGTATTCCCCCTGGATCTTTTCGTGTCTCACGATAGCTGTATCTGCGAGCTTCAACAGTCTTGTCGTGATCGGGCCGTTTTCCGTTTTCACAGTTGCAGCGAACTCCTCCCGATCCTTGATGCGTTGCCAGTAACGGCGTTCGCACCAGGGCCGGGATTTATTCGGATGACGCCGTCTCGTCCAGCGCACTAGGCGCCAGTAGATCAGGTTGTCGATCCGACTGAAGGTTTCCTTCGCCACCACCGGCTGGTGGTACCTCGCCCATCCCCGAAGGATTGGGTTCAGTTTGGCTATGAGATCCTCCTGCTTCGTCGATAAGTGTGTTTTCACGATTTCACTGACCTTGCGATAGAACGCTTGCACGTTCTTCTTGCTCGGCTTGATGAGCAACTTCCCTTTGTACTTGCGGAAGTTCCACCCCAGGAAATTGAAACCCTCGTCTATGTGAACGACCTTGGTCTTCTCCGGTGACAGTTGCAACCCTCGTTGTGCGAGGAATGCTTCTACCCACGGCCTGATTTCGGTTTCCAACAACTCTCGCGAGTTGCCCGTGATTACGAAATCGTCGGCGTACCGGATCACATGGACTTTGAGTCCCTTGGCTTTTGTCTTCCTGTATTTCGCAACCAAGTGCGCTTTCAGGTCGGTTTCCAGCCCGTTCAAACACATGTTCGCCAAGGTTGGCGAGACGATGCCGCCTTGCGGCGTCCCTTCGTCGGTTGGCGAGAGGCGGCCTTTGTGGACCACCCCGGCTTTCAACCATTTGCGCAAGATTGTCTTGTTCGTAGGAACGTGACGCACCAGCCATTCATGGTTGATATGGTCAAAGCAGCCTCGGATATCTGCTTCCAGCACCCAAGAAGCCGCAGACTTCTGGGAGGTGGTTACATATATCTGGGCCATGGCATCTGCCGTCGAGCGATCTCTCCTAAAGCCGTAGCTGTTCGGATCGCTCGTGGTTTCAGCCACGGGTTCCAGTCCAAGCAGGTGTAAAGCCTGCATGGCTCGATCCAACATGGTTGGAATGCCCAAAGGGCGCTCCTTCCCGTTGGCTTTAGGGATGTAGACCCGCCTCAGAGGCTTAGGCCTATATCCCCGTTGCTGCCTTAACCGACCAATCGCCGCCCGTTTCAGGGCAGGTGAATCCCAAAGCTGGCGATCGACCCCTGCCGTTCGCTTGCCTTGGTTTTCGGTAACTCGTCTTACCGCCAGAGCTCTGGCGGAAAACGAGTGGATTAAAGACCGTTGCAAGGCTTTCACCCTGCGCCAATCTTTCTCCAGCGTAGCCTTCGCTATGCGTTGCTGCGTCGTTCTCACGAACTGCTCGACCCGGTGCCAATCAATGGCGTGCCAGTCTTGCGGTTCGCGTGAGGACGCAGAACTACTGGAGACAGTTGTTTCTCTCATGCTTTCCTCTTTCAGGTTTGACCCTTTGGAGGACGCGTGACTTCCCCAAAGGGAGGCTATGCGTCCCTTTGGGGCTATGAAATGAACACCAACAGTCGCGAGCGACGGTTGCACCAAGTGGAAGTGGGCACGCTTTCGCGTTAGGGCAAATGCCTTATGCCACCCATTACAGGCAGCCATTCGCTTTTTCCACTATCCCATACCCCCTCATCCAACAGGTTGCCTTACGGCTTCCCTGCCCTCACGCTTGCGCGTGCTGGCGGACAGTGGGGCTTACCACGTTCCCTGACCTGCCGACATTGGCGGCTTGCGCCGTTTCCTGTCTATCCGTTTAGGACTCATCTCTCCTGGAGCTGTACTGATGACGACGAAACCCTAATTTACACAGGGATTTCCGACAGCGTACCTTTTGGTTATGGCCTATCAGCAGATTAGGCCATTCAATCCTTACCCAGGTTCAATCGATGATTCACGTATGTTGCCCTTGCGGAACTAGCCTGGCCCCTCAACCGCCTTTCTGCTGGCAGTCTCCAGATTCATCCTCACGAATGATGTCTGCCGCTAACGCGGGGGTACTTTGTCAGGTGAGCTTCACACAGACCCATTACTGGGTTTGCATGTCACCGTAGGCTACTTGTGGTCGCACACAAGGTCATGTCCTTTCATTGCTGAGAGTCATGACAAGGCAGATCAGAGCTTTGCGCTCTTCCAATCTCAGCCACATCGTCTTTCTTTTCCGAGGAATTCCAGACGTGTCTCATCCTCGCCACATTTCTATGGCGAAAACGGGCCAAAACGGCGCGCAAATCCTCGAAAGGATGTGCAAATGCTTGCCCTTCCCTTGTGGGGAGGGGCTTGCAGCCGAATTGAGCCATTCGGCTGCAGATTGTGATTGCTACTTATTTAGTAGCAATGGAGCTTAGACCTCGAAGGCTTATCGCTCATTTGAAGGATGGCACAAGGCCACAGAGCACGACACGTGTCGCACGTAAAACAGGATTATAGGTTCGCCACGAATTTCGGCGTGGCGTACAGGGATGCTTGTGCGGCAGCAAAGCCGCTCAGGTCTGATAAATTGCGCAGCATGAATGACGTGTTCGCAGGCAAACATCTGGTGCTGGGTCTCTCCGGAGGCGTGGCTTGTTACAAATCGGCCATGCTGTGCCGCTTGCTGGTCCAGGCCGGTGCCACGGTGCAAGTGGTCATGACGGAGGCGGCCGAGCAGTTCATGACGGCCGTCACCATGCAGGCGCTTTCTGGGCGCGCAGTCTACACCTCCCAGTGGGATGTGCGCGAACCCAACAACATGCCCCACATCAATCTGAGCCGTGAAGCCGATGCCATCCTCATCGCACCCTGCAGCGCGGACTTCATCGCGCGCCTGGTGCAGGGCCGCTCGGACGAGCTGCTCAGCCTGATGTGCCTGGCCCGCCCCATGGAGAGCGTTCCCCTGCTGCTGGCCCCGGCCATGAACCGCGAGATGTGGGCCCACCCCGCGACCCAGCGCAATCTGGCCCAGGTGCAGGCCGACGGTGCCCAGGTGCTGGGCGTGGGCAATGGCAGCCAGGCCTGCGGCGAGACCGGCGACGGCCGCATGCTGGAGCCCGAGGAAATCATGGAGGAGCTGGCGGCGCACTTCACGGCCAAGAGCCTGCAGGGCCAGCATCTGCTGGTGACGGCCGGCCCGACTTTCGAGGCGATCGATCCGGTACGCGGCATCACCAATCTTTCGAGCGGCAAGATGGGCTTCGCGATTGCCCGTGCGGCGCACGAGGCCGGCGCCCAGGTCACGCTGGTGGCAGGCCCCGTGCATCTTCCAACGCCGCGCGGAGTGACCCGCGTCGACGTGCAGTCGGCGCGCCAGATGCAGACTGCCGTGCAGTCCCTGGTGGCGGGGGCCTCGATCTTCATTGCCACGGCCGCCGTTGCCGACTGGCGGCCGGCCGAGTTTTCCGATCAGAAGATCAAGAAGGATGGCTCGGGCGATGTGCCGACCATGGACTTTGTCGAGAACCCCGACATTCTTGCCGGCGTGGCCCAGTCCGACCAGGCTCGGTCCGGCAAGCTGTATTGCGTGGGCTTTGCGGCCGAAAGCCATGATCTGCTCAAGCACGCCAGCGCCAAGCGGCTGCGCAAGAGCGTGCCGCTGCTGGTGGGCAATATCGGCCCCGCGACCTTTGGCAAGGACGACAATGCACTGCTGCTGATCGACGATCAGGGCTCCAAGGAGCTGCCTCATGCCAGCAAGGACGTGCTGGCGCGCCAGCTGGTCGATGAAATTGCGCAGCGCCTGAGCGCCAAGCGTCCCTGACCCGTGATCCCAGGAGCCCGAACATGAATCCCTCCAGCTATGAAGGCCCGCGCAATGGCGACTATGTGGCTTATGTGGATCAGCTGATGCGAGCCAGTCCCGAGTACCGCCGCACGCAACGCAGCATTGCCGGAGCGATTCAGACTGCGGTCGTCACGCCAGGCTCCCAGGCCGGCTCGCCCATGTCCCAGCTGCGCAACACCCTGCAGAAGGCGCGCGACATGGCCGAGCAGGCACAGCAGGTGCCGGGAGCGCGAACCACGGCGGCTGCTCAACCGACCCAGCGCACGGCTGCTGCACGGCGCCCCAATACGGCCGTGACCAAGCAGGAGGCGCAGCAGCGCTTCAGGGCCATGGAGCGCGAGATCGAGGGGCAGAAGGCTCAGAACGGTCGCAAGCCCTGGGTGTCTCCGGGCTCGCTGGCGCTGATCGTGGGCGGGGTGATCCTCTCCCAGTTCATTCAGGGCTTTGGCGTGCTGCTCGCACTCATGGGCCTGATGTCGCTGGTGGGCGGCGTGCTCAAGCGCCTGCAAGGCCGCTGACAGGCGTCAAGCGCCAGCTCTTGCCCGGCAGCGGGCACAATGGCGCCCTTCAGGAAAACCGCTGGCCGCTGCCATGCAGCTGCCGCAATGAATGCAAGGCCCGGTTCACGGGCCTTGTTTCAAGACAGACAAGACTAGCCAGATCCTTATGAATGTTGATGTAAAGATTCTCGATGCGCGCCTGCGCGACAACCTGCCCGCCTACGCCACCCCCGGCAGCGCCGGACTGGACCTGCGCGCCTGCATCGATGCGCCCGTGACCCTGGAGCCCGGCCAGTGGCAGCTGATTCCCACCGGCATGGCCATGCACCTCAAGGACCCCCATTACGCGGCGCTCATCCTGCCGCGCTCGGGCATGGGCCACAAGCACGGCATCGTGCTGGGCAACTTGGTCGGCCTGATCGACTCCGACTATCAGGGCCAGCTTATGGTCAGCGCCTGGAACCGTTCGCAGACCGCCTTCACGCTGCAGCCCATGGACCGTCTGGCCCAGCTGGTCATCGTGCCCGTGGTGCAGGCACAGTTCAATCTGGTGGATGACTTTGCCGACGCCAGCGAGCGCGGCGAAGGCGGTTACGGCTCCACCGGCAAGCACTGAGTCTCTGGACTCGCCCGCACCTCGCGCAACATGAGCCGCCAGACCCGCAGCCGCTCTGCCTCCTGGACCAAGGTGCAGCTGGGGCGCGACCAGCACATGCGGCGACGCCTGCAAAAACGCCACTGGCTGCGTCTGCATGCCGCTCTGACCGGCGGCCTGAGTCTGGCTGCCATGTCCCTGATCAGCCTGTGCCTGCTGCATGCCGGTGTGCACAGCATGGGGCTGCGCTATGGGCTGGCGCTGGCCTGCGGCTATCTGCTTTATCTGCTGCTGGTGCGTCTGTGGGCGGGCTGCATGCTGCGCCGCGACTGGGACGGGGGCGAGCTGCCCTCCGATGGTCCCGGCTTGGGCGGCAAGCCGGGCAGTGCCGACGCTGCGGGCTTCGAAAGCGGGCAGGGAGGCTCCTACGGCGGCGGCGGTGCCGGCGGCCACTGGGACGATGGCGAAGCCGTGCCTGATATCGCGCCTGCGTCATCGGGCCTGGAGCTGCCCGATGTCGATGTGTCGGGGCTGGACGGACTCGATGAAGGCGCCGTGGTGCTCGTGCCGGTGCTGCTGGTTTTTGCGGCCCTGCTGATCGCGGTCACGGGCATGGGCTCGCTGGTGTGGCTGGTGTTCGGTGCCGATCTGTTCCTGACCGTGGCGGTAGAGGTGGCGTTTGCGCTGCTGATGACCCGAACCCTGTATGTGCTGGAGCGCGAAGGCTGGCTGCTGGCGGCGCTGCGCATCAGCTGGAAGCCCGTGCTGGGCGCCCTGGTCGCGGCCGTGGCGCTGGGGCTGCTCGCCGACTGGCTGTTTCCCCAGGCCGATACCCTCGCACAGGTGCTGCGCAGTCTTTGATCGCCCTCAGTCCTGGTGTCTGGCGCCGGGCAGTTGCAGCTGCATGCGCAGCCCGCCCAGCGGCGACGGCAGAGCCTGGATGCTGCCACCATAGGTCTGAACCAGATCGCGCACGATGTCCAGGCCCAGCCCGGCGCCGGGACGCCGTTCGTCCAGCCGCTCGCCGCGCGCAAAGATGCGCTCGCGCAACTCGGGGGCAATGCCCGGGCCGTCGTCGTCTATGCACAGCGTCAGTTGCTGGCTGTCATCGGCTATAGGCTGCACCTTCAGCACGACCTTCGACCTGGCCCATTTGCCGGCGTTGTCCAGCAGATTGCCCAGCATCTCCATCAGGTCCTGGGAGTCGCCCTTGAAGTCCCATTGCGAGGCGTCTTCCTGTAGCTCGAAGCGTATGCAGCGCGCCGCATGCAGCTTGTCCATGGTGTGCACCAGGGAGTGCAGCGGTCCGGCCAGCGCGGTGCGCAGGCCATGGCCTTGCTGCGCCGCTGCGGCGGCAGCGCGGGCGCGGGCCAGGTGATATTCGACCTGGCGGCTGGCACTGGCGACCTGCTCGCGCACCAGGATCGCGAGCGGGCTGTCCTGCTGCGCGGCCGCGTTGCCCATGATGCTCAGCGGGGTGTTGACTGCGTGAGCCAGATTGCCGGCCTGGGTGCGGGCTCGCTCCACCATCTCGGCATTCATGCGCAACACATGGTTGAACTCCTGAACCAGGGGCATGATTTCGGCCGGGTGCTCGCCCCTGATTTCAGAAGCTTCGCCCTGGCTCACGGCGGCCAGCTGACGGCGCAGGGCGGCCAGCGGAGCCAGTGCCAGCTGCAGCTGCACAACCACGGCGGCGATCAGTCCCGCCGCCAGCATGCACAGCGCGGCCACCAGCATCTTCGTAAAGCGCTGCAGCGGCGTGGCCAGCATGGCCGCGTCGGCGGCAATCATCAGGCGCAGCGGCGGGGCATCGGCCTCGGGCAACTGCACGGTACGCGTCACGATCACCAGGGTGTTGCCATTGCCGTCCGACATATGGCCGTAGCTGGCGGGAGCGTGCAGGGGCAGGGTTGGCTCCCAGACCTTGTCGGCCTGGAAGAAAGGCCAGTCCAGGGTCTGGTCCCAGAGCGAGCGCGAACGCTGGATGCCGGCCTGAACCGTTTGCTGGCCGCTGGCATCGAGCTGGTCCACCTGCCAGTACATGCCCGACAGCGGTTGCTGCAGCAAGGGATCGCCGGAGAAGGGCGAGACCGTGACCGGGACGGCCTGATCCGGCTGGTAGTTGACGGCGCCGCTGAGCCGGTCGAGCTTGGCCACCAGCTGGCTGCGCAACTGCTGGGTCAGGTGCTCGGCAAACAGCGTGCGCAGGCCCCAGCCCGTGAGCAGCAGGGCCGCCAGCACCCAGATCAGGGCGCCCGCCAGCAGTCGCAGGCGCAGCGAGTTCTTCCAGGAGCCCGCAATCAGCGGGGGCGGCTGTTGGGTCGTGGGGGAGGTCAGAGTGTGCTCGGACATAAGGGTTATGTGTGGTTGGAGGGCGCGACCAGGCGATAGCCCAGGCCGCGCACGGTTTCGATCGAGCCTGCAGGCAGTTTTTTCCGCAGCCGCCCGACAAAGACCTCGATGGTGTTGGAGTCGCGGTCGCTGTCCTGCGGGTAGATATGCTCGGACAGCTCGGTGCGCGAGACCACGGCGCCCATGCGCTGCATCAGCAGGGCCAGCACCTTGAATTCATGGCTGGTCAGCGTCAGCGCCTGACCTTCGACGGTGACGCGCGCCTGGCGCGAGTCCAGCGTGATGGCACCGCATTGCCACAGTGCGCTGGCATGCGGGCTCAGGCGCCGCAGCAGGGCGCGCAGGCGGGCCAGCAGCTCTTCCATGTGGAAGGGTTTGGCCAGATAGTCGTCGGCTCCGGCATCCATGCCTGCGACTTTTTCATGCCAGGCGGATCTGGCGGTGAGGATCAGCACCGGCATGGAGCGGCCCTGAGCGCGCCAGGCGCGCAGCACGCTCAGCCCGTCGCGCACGGGCAAGCCCAGATCCAGCACCGCAGCGTCAAAGCTCTCGACCTCGCCCAGGTATTGCGCCGTCTCGCCATCGGCGGCCGTCTCCACGGTGTGGCCGGCCTGCAGCAGGGCCTGCTGCAACTGCTCGCGGAGCGTGGGTTCGTCTTCAATCAGCAAAATTCGCATGCTCTGCAGCCTTCCTGAATGCCGGGGCTCACTTCTTGCGCTTCATGCTGATGAGGCTGCCGTTGCTGGCATCGATCTCCAGCTTGACCACCTTGCCATCGTTTTGCAGCAGCCGGATCTCGTAGACAAAGCGGCCGTCCTCGCGGTCGAACTCCACCTTGATGACCTGGCCCTGGTATTGCTGCTCGACCTGATCCAGAACCGTGCGCAGCGGCAGCACCTGGCCCTGGCGCAAGGCCTGACGGGCGAGTTCGTGATCGTTGTCGCCGGCATCCGAGGTGGCGGGCCACAGGCTCAGTGCGGCAAAGCCTGCCGTTGCCAGCAGCATGGCCAGCACGGCATGAAGGGCGCGCCGGCGTGGGCGTGGCGGGGATTGCGGTTCATTCGAGGCGTTGGAAGAAGTCATGGCGAAGGAGCTGGAGTTGAGGTGATGCGGCCTGGTAGCGCTCTGCAGCCAAGGTTATAGGCCTGCATCGATGAACGGAAGCTGAATGGCGGCTTCAGAAACGGTTCAGGGTGAATGCGAACAATCGGTCGCAATCCCAACGGGGCACCTCTCGCCCGGCGGGCCGTCTTTTTGTCCCCATCGTTCACCAACCGACTGCAGGAGTTTCCATGTCTCATCTTCAAGCCTCCGTCTTTGCTATGCCCGCTCGTGTCCTGTCGCTATACCGGACCATGCAGCGCAGCGGCGGCATCGCCCTGCTGGGAGGCGCCGCGCTGCTGTCCGCAGGCACCTGCCTGGCCGCAGAAAACTCCCTGGTTGACCGTGCCTCGGCTTCGGTGGCGGCCGTGCGCGGCATGGCACTCGGACCGGCCCTGTCCATCCGCGATGTCTGCGACCGGCTGGAGAAGGCCGGCTATCGCGAATTCCAGGAGGTGGAGTGGGACGACGGCCTCTACAAGGTCAAGGCCACGGCCAGCGATGGACACTTTGTGAAGCTCTATGTGGATGGGCGCAGCGGTGAAGTGCTGCGCGTACGCAGCAAAGGCTGAGTTCGCTATATTTTTAATAGCTTTAGGCGCTTTGTGATGGAGGTTTCAAATGATATTTGAATCGGAAATGAGCGCTGCTCAGGGCAAGGCGCTATGGTTTGAAGAGTGGTAAACGGCTGCGCTTTACTCAAAGTATTGTGAGCAAATGTGAAAGCTGTCGTCCTGGCGAGCCTGTGCCGCGTTGCAATGGAAAGGCAGACCGTGCAAGGTTTGCAGAGCAACTCATAACAGGGACTGCGGCGCATGGAATGTGCATGCGCCAATCAGGAGATTTCCATGCAAATCAATCAACGCTGGGGCCGGTTGGCCATGGTGAGCGCAATCGTTGCGGCTCTGTCGGCCTGCGCGGCCTATCCCCAGGGGGGCTACCAGAGCGGCGGCTATCAGGGGGGCTACTCCCAAGGTGCTTATTCGGGTTCTGGCTACCCTGGCAGCACACAGGCCTACCCCGTGGGCAACAACCAGGTCCAGACCTATCCCGCCAATAACTGTGGCTACAACAACCCCAACTGCTATTCGCAGCAGCCTCAGCAATACGCCCAGCAGGGCCGTGTGATGAATATCGAGACCGTGCGCGTGCAGGACGGCAGCGGTGTTGGCGCAGGCGGCGCGATTGCCGGTGGCGTGATCGGCGGCGTGCTGGGCAACCAGGTGGGCAAGGGCTCGGGCCGTACACTGGCGACCATCGCCGGTGTGGCTGCAGGCGCTTTCGCCGGCAATGCCGTGCAAAACAGCATGGGCGGCGGCAGCGTGCGCGATATCTACCGCGTTACCGTGCAGCTGCAGGACGGCAGCGTGCGCGCTCTGGACTACCAGCAGCCTCCGCAGCTGAGCATCGGCGAATACGTGCGCGTGGAAGGCAACCAGATCTTCCGCCGCTAGGCAGCCGAGCGCACAAAACAAAAGGGACTCCTCGGAGTCCCTTTTTGTTGTCTGAAGCGATGAGCGATGCTTGAGCCGGTGGCGCAGCGCAACTCAGTGACAGCAAGCAAGAGCCTAGGCGGCCCCGCCGCCCCGCAGCGAAGCTGTCGTCCCCCTGAGGGGGAAGGCGCAAAGCGCCTCAGGGGCTCAGTGAAGTGTTTCGTTGCCCGGAGCCATGGGCTCGATACGGAAAAATCCCGTACCGGCTGTGCCACGACCGATTTCTTCCTCGGTGGCCTCGCGCACGGCTTCGATCTTGAGGTGCAGGCGGATGGCGATTCCGGCCAGCGGGTGGTTGCCGTCCAGCACCACGTGCTCGGGATAGATTTCGGTGACCGTGTAGAGCAGATCGGGAGGCACGGGGTTGGTGCCCTTGGGCATGGCCGTGCTCTCGAAGCTCATGCCTTCCTCGATCTCCTCGGGGAACAGCTCGCGCTTTTCCAGGAAGATCAGGCTCTCGTCATAGTCGCCGAAGGCTTCTTCGGGCTCCAGGTGCAGGTCCAGTGTGGTGCCTACGCCGTGGCCTTGCAGAGCCTCTTCGATGCGCTTGAACAGATCATCGCCTCCGACAAGGAATTCCACGGGCTCGTCCAGCACGTCCAGCTCCTCGCCCAGGGTGTCTTTCAGTGTCCAGGTCAGGGCGACCACGCATTGTTGGGTAACTTCCATGGTGTGTGTATGCAGTTGGTGGGCCGCGGGCCAGTCCCGCAGCCGAAATTGAAACGCCGCCACGACCGTGGCGCAATGGCAGGCATTGTCCCATGCGCTGCCCGGCACTGCAGCACAGGCCTTTTGTTACACCCTGCAAAAAGCACTTGCACGGGCTTCACATTGGCGCTCTTGCAGGCCTGCATACTGGCCTCATCTTTGCTGCAAGTAATTTGCGGGCTTAAAGGAAAGCACCATGACCTCTCAAGAACAACAACTGCTGCAAGACCTGTGTGCCAGACTGACGCTGACCCAGGGCCAGCCCAAGGACGCACAGGCCGATGCCGAGCTGCGCCGTGGATTGAGCAACGCGCCCGATGCGGTCTACTGGCTGGCCCAGCGCACCTTGATGCTGGAGCAAGCCATTCAGCAGGCCCAGCAGCAGATCGGCGAGCTGCAGCAGCAGGTGAAGCAGGCCCAGCAAAGCCAGAGCCAGGGCGCAGGCAGCTTTCTCTCGGGCGGCCTGGGCACGCACTTCGGCCGGGCTCCCGAGCGTTATGCCGAGGATGGTGGCTACGCTGCCAATGCCCAGCCTCCCTATCAACTCCAGTACCAGCCGCAGAACCAGCCGCAAGTGGCGTCTCAGCCCTCCAGCTGGCGCGACCGTTTCTTTGGCGGCGGCTCGGCGCCGCGTGCTGCAGCGCCGCAGGCCTACGGCCAGCCCGCAACCTCTGCCGGCAGCAGCTTCCTGGGCAATGCCGCAGCGGCCGCAGCCGGTGTGGCGGGCGGCATGTTTCTGTTCAACGGGCTGGAGAATCTGATGGGCGGCCACCATGCAGGAGCGAACGGATTGTTTAGTGGTGGCGACAGCCAGGCCACACAAAGCGCTTCGCAGAATCAGCATGACAGCGCCGGCGACACCTCAAGCCTGGCCAACGATGCAGGGCTGGGCAGCATAGATAGCGCAGCCAGCGGCAGCTGGGATGATGGCGGTGGTTTCTTTGACGATGACTTTGCCTGAACCGCTCGCGCTTTCTTTTTTCTCTCCAATCAAAAAGCCGCCTGCATTGCTGAGCGGCTTTTTGATTGCAAGTCTGAAGAAGAGGCCTTTCAAGGCGAGGCTTCGACCTGCGAACGGAAGTGATGGTTGCATGTCGACTGGCGCAGGTGGCCGTGGTTGAGCTGCGCAATGCTGCTGCAGCCCAGCAGGGCCAGTGAAATATCCAGCTCCTGGGCCAGAAGTCCTATGGCCTTGGCCACTCCTGGCTGGCCCTGGCAGGCCAGGCCATACATGGGCGCGCGGCCGACGAATACGGCCGAGGCGCCCAGAGCCAGTGCCTTGAGTATGTCGCTGCCACGCCGTATGCCGCTGTCAAAGAAGACGGGCTTGCCCTGGGCGGCGGACACCGCCTCGGGCAGGGCGTGCAGGCAGCCCATGGCGGCGTCCAGCTGCCGCCCGCCATGGTTGGAAACCACCACGGCGTCGGCGCCCAGGCTAAATGCCCGGGCCACATCCTCGGCGTGCAGCAAGCCTTTGACTATCAATTGATGGGGCCACTGGCCGCGCAGGCGGGCCAATCGCTCCCAGTCGAAGCCTGCATCCATCTTGCGGGCGAGCAGGGCCGCCTGTGTGGCAGTGTCGCCGGCTTGCTCGCTACGCAGATTGGCCATGTCGGGCTGGCCGTGCCTGAGCATTTGCGCCACCCAGCGAGGCCGGGCGAGAAGTCCCGCCAACATGCGCGGCGACAGGCACAGCGGTTGCTGGAGCCCGTTGTTCAGGTCGCGCTCGCGGCGCCCACCCACGGCCACATCGACCGTGACGACCAGGGCCCTGCAGCCTGCGTTCAGGGCGCGGCGCATGAGGCTCAGCGACAGCTCTTCATTGAGCACATAGAGCTGGAACCAGGCCAGGGGATTGGCTTCCATCACCTCTTCCAGACTGGAGCTGGAGGCCGTGGACAGAATATAGGGAATCCTCGCCTCGGCAGCCGCCCGGGCGGCCGCCACATCGGCTCCGGGCCAGAACAGTCCGGCCAGTCCTATGGGTGCAATGCCTAGGGGCAAGGCCCAGCGCTGCTCCCATAACTTCACGCTGCAGTCGCGCACGCTGACATTGTGCAGAGGACGCGGCACGAGCTGCCATTGCTCGAATGCGAAGCGGTTGGCCGCCATGGTTCGCTCGTCCTCGGCGCCGCCGTCCAGGTAGTCGAAAGCCAGGCGGGGCAGGCAGCGTTGTGCGAGCGCCCTGAGCTCGTGGATGCTGTGTATTCGGTCCAGGTTCATGCACCGACCCTATTGCGCAGGCTTGAAATCGATTTTCTTGGCGATGCGGGCCCAGTTCTGTAGCTCGCTTTGGACAAAGGCCTTGAAGTCCCTGCTTCCGGGACCGTCGACCTTGGCTCCATAGTCGAGCCAGACTTTCTGCAAGGCGGGGCTGGCCAGTGCAGTGTCCAACTGAGTCTTGATCTGGGCCTGCGTTTGGGGCTGGATTCCGGCCGGTGAAAAAATGCCGTACCAGGTCGTGACAACCAGTTCCGGCACGCCGGCCTCGGCCAGCGTCGGGGTATGGGGTAACTGGCTGGAGCGCTGCGAAGATGTGACGGCCAAGGCACGCAGGCTTGCAGAGCGCACATGCGTCAGGGCATTGGGCATGGTTTCGAACATCAGGTCGATCTGGCCACCCAGCAGGTCAGCAATGGCCGGGGCGCTGCCTTTGTAATGTACGGCCTGCATAGGGGCGCCCGTGAGTCGGCAGAAATACTCGGTGCTCAGGTGCTGCAGCGACCCTTGTCCACCCGTGCCGTAGTTCAGGCCGCGGGGCGAGGCTTTGGCCGATGCGATCAGATCTTGGATGGAGCGTATGGGAGAGTCATTGCGCACCAGTACAACGTTGGGTACGGTGGCAATCAGTGCGATGGGGTTCAGGTCGCGCGCCGTGTTATAGGGCATCTTGGCATAGGCCAACGGTAGGATCATGTGATGTATGCCGCCCGTCAGCAGCGTATGGCCGTTTGGCTCAGCCCTGACGACCGCTGCGGCCGCAAGCATGCCTGCGGCGCCACCCTGGTTCTCCACCACGTATTTGCCGCCGGAGAGCGTGTTCATGACCTGGGCCAGCGGCCGCATCAGCGTGTCCAGTGATCCGCCCGCCGACGCCGATACCAGAAAGCGCACAGGGCGCTCGCCTGGCCAGGCGGGTGAGGCCGCATCAGCCTGGGCCTGGCTCAGGGAAGGCAGCAGCGGCAGGCTCAGCATGGGAAAGGCTTGCAGGAGTCGGCGTCTCGTAGGCATGGTTTGTCTCCGTGTTCTGATGTTGGGGTCTCGTTCTGAGCCGTGGAATCTGGTAGGTCAAGGGCGATCGCGGCGTATTGGTGCCAGTGCTTTTTCAGCCCTTTCCGCGGCCACGCGAGCACGGGTGCTTGGCGATTTCGCGTATGGCATCGTGGTCGGGCTCGAAGCCCAGGCCCGGCCCCTGGGGCAGGTCCAGCCAGCCATTGCTCGGCCGGGGCGTGTTGCGGTAGAGCGCATTCATCATCTCCACCGCCACCAGATGCCATTCCACTTTTCCACCATTGGCTAGGCCGGCATGCAGGTGCATGTTGTGCAGGGGGAAGGCGCCGCCATTCGCGATGGGCGTATTGAAGGCCTCGGCCATGCCGGCAATCTTGGTGCACTGGGTGAAGCCGCCGCTGATCACGACATTGGGCTGCACGAAGTCCACCGCCCCAGCGGCAAGCAGGTCACGAAAGCGGAATGAAAGGCCTTCGTTCTGACCGGCCGCCAGGGCTACGCCGCCGGTCTCGCGCAAATGCCGCAGCGCATGCACATCGTTCTGGGTGATGGGCTCCTCGAAGAAGGCCAGGCCGCAGTCGCGCGTCATCTCCAGCAGCCGCGCCGCATGGTAGGCATCCAGGCTGCAGTTGGCGTCGATGTAGAGGCCCACATCCAGGCCCACGGCTTCACGCACGGCATGGATGCGGTGTGCATCCTCGCGGATCACATCGAGAAGGGGTCGGGGCTCGTCGCGGCGCTGCAAGGCGCCGTGGCCCACCACCATCTTCAGATGCCGGAAGCCTTCGCTCACGCACTGCCGGGCGGCCTCCATCAGCGCATCGCGTTCGAGAAAGCCGAAGCCGAAGGTGGTGTACAGCTCAACGCTGGAGCGTGCGCCGCCCAGCAATTGCCATACGGGCTGGCCGAGCTGCTTGCCCTTGAGGTCCCAGAGCGCCACGTCCAGCGCAGCAATGGCATGCATGCCGTAGCCGGTCTGACCACGTGGGCACAGCAGCCAGTACAGCTGGCTCCAGAGTGCCTCAATGGCCAGCGGATTCTTACCGATCAGCGCCGGGCCGGCGACCTCGTTGATCAGGTAGGCGATGACCTCTTCCTCGGTGATAGCTGTCAGGCCATGGCCCAGCAGCCCCTGGTCGGTGTCAATCTCCACATAGCATGCGGAGAGGCTGGTTTCCCGGCGTATGGCTCCGCGCTCGTAGGTGAGCGGGACGTTCAGAGGGATGGCGCGAACATTGGTGATTTTCATGTCGAAGGTCCTGATGGGGTTTCAGGCTTCGACTATCGGGATTCACTCGGCGGCGCGCCATTGCTGATTTTCAGAACCTGCTTGCGCCATTCGCGCAAGCTCCTTGCCCGCCAGGAATCTGGCCACGGTGAGCGTGGTGGACGACACATCTGGCGCGGGCTGGTGGCAGATGATGAAGCGGCGCAGGGCCCAGTCCTCGTGGATGGGAATGTGGTGGAAGACCGGGTCGGCAGCCAGCCATTGCGCCACGGACTCCGGCACCACGCCTATGCCGAACTCCGAGCGCACCATGGCCAGCATGGTCTCGAAGCTGCGCACCCGCACGGCGCAGCGCAGTTGCCGTCCGTGCAGGGCGGCCTGCGCGGCCAGCAGCCGGTCAATCGCCGAGCCCTCCACTAGATTGATGAGCGCGTGATCCAGGATCTGGGCGATGCCTATGCTCGCAGTCGCGGCCAGAGGGTGATTGCGCGGCGTGACCAGGGCCAGCCTGTCGCTGCGGTAGGGGTGGCAGACCAGACCGGTGTCCTGCGGGGTGAGGGCTTCGGCCTCGGCAATCGCCAGCTCCGTGTGGCCGAGCATCAGCTCCTTGAGTACGTCACGGCTGGTGGCTTCCATGATCTCGATATCGATCTGCGGATAAAGCTGGCGATGGCGCTGCAGGTCGCGCGGGACAAACTGTATGGCGGCCGAGGTACACACGGCCAGGCGCACCAGGCCGCGCCCACCGCCGCTGAAGGACTGGGCGTCGTCATGCATGTGCTCCACGATGCGCAGCATGCTGCGGGCATGGCCGAGCAGGGCCAGGCCGGCCTCGGTAGGCAGCATTCCGTGGGGACGGCGCTCGAAGATTTGGAGCTCGAACTGCTCCTCGATATCGGCGATACGCCGCGAGGCTGCCGTGGTGGCGATGGCCATGGCTTCGGCCGCGCGGGTGATGCTGCCGAGCTCGGCCGTTGCCAGCAGCAGCCGCAAGGTGGTCAGGTCGAAGCGCAGGCGCTGAACATTCAGGGCTTTGTTCATGGAAAACGCCGCGGCCGCTGGAAGGCGGGCAGCGGCGCAGGGACTCAGGTGGGTTAGAACGGGTAGTGGCGTGCTTCAGTCTGCATGGTAATCCAGCGTGTCTCGGTAAAGGCATTGATGCCCTGCTGGCCGCCGAAATGGCCATAGCCCGAGGCCTTGACGCCGCCAAACGGCATCTGAGCTTCGTCATGCACCGTGGGGCCGTTGATATGGCAGATGCCGGCCTCGATGCGCGCAGCCACACGCCAGCCGCGGGCCGTATCCCGGGTGAAGACTGCGGAGGACAGGCCGAACTCGTTGTCATTGGCCGTGGCAATGGCTTCTTCCTCGCCGTTCACGCGCACGATGCCCTTGACCGGGCCGAAGGTCTCCTCGTGGAAGATGCGCATCGCCGGCGTCACATGGTCGATCAGTGTGGCGGGCATCAGCGTGCTCTCGGCCTTGCCGCCGCAGACCAGTTTTCCGCCCTTGGCCAGCGCATCGTCGATCATGGCATTGCAGCGCTCCACCGTGGCCAGATCGACCACCGAGCCCAGTACCACGGGGCCCTTGCGCGGGTCGCCCAGCGGCAGGCTGCTGGCCCTGGCGGCAAACTTGGCGATGAACTCGTCGGCCACCTTGTTGTCCACCACAAAGCGCTCGGTGGACATGCAGATCTGGCCCGAGTTGGCAAACGCGCCAAAGGTGGCGGCGTTCACTGCCGCATCGATATCGGCATCGTCGAGCACCAGGAAGGGAGCCTTGCCGCCGAGCTCCAGCAGCGCGGGCTTGAGATGTCTGGCGCAGGTCTGGCCGATGATGCGGCCCACACGTGTGGAGCCGGTAAAGCTCACGCGGCGCACGGCCGGGTGGGCCACGATGGCTTCGACCACGCTGCCCGCATCGGCGGGCGCATTGGTCACAAAGTTCACCACGCCGGCGGGCAGGCCCGCGTCCTGCAGTGCCTCGATGATCAGGCCGTGGGTGGCGGGGCAGAGTTCCGATCCCTTGAGGATCACGGTATTGCCGCAGGCCAGGGCCGTGGAGATGCTGCGCACGGCCAGGATCACGGGGGCATTCCAGGGCGCGATGCCCAGCACCACGCCGGCGGGCTGGCGCACGGCCATGGCCAGGCTGCCGGGCACGTCGGAGGGAATGATCTCGCCATTGATCTGCGTGGTCAGCGAAGCCGCTTCCAGCAGCATGCTGGCGGCCAGATGCACATTGAAGCCGGCCCAGATGCCCGAGGCGCCGGTTTCTGCGGCCATGGCCGCGGCAATCGCTTCGCCCTTGGCTTCCAGCGCCTGGGAGGCCTTCATCAGCATGGCGCGGCGGGCGTTCGGCCCCAGTTGCGACCAGGCGGGGAAGGCTGCTGCCGCTGCATCGCAGGCGCGAATCGCGTCCTCGGTCGTGGCTGCCGGGGCGCGCGTGGCCACGCTGCCATCCAGCGGGTTCCTGCGTTCAAAAGTCGCGCCATTGCCGGCTGCGCATTCCTGGCCGGCTATCAGCATTTTTTGTTCGATCATTTGTGTCTCCTTTTAAGTGTCGAGCCAGTCGATAAGACTGGTAATTGTTCAGGGCCTTCAATGAAGTGCGGCCTGGTAAAGGGGTGTCGAGCAAGGGCCTAGGCGGCCCAGCCGCCCCGCAGCACGGGCTGCCCCAGCATGGGCAGCCCCAGCGATGGCACCGTCCCCCTCCGGGGGAAGCGGTGAAGCCGCTCAGGGGGAGTCATCTCAATGTTCGCCACCTAAATAAGCGCGGCGCACGGCGGGGCTGTTGCTGAGTTCTGTGGCCGAGCCTTCGCCCACGATGCGCCCGGTTTCCAGCAAGTAACCACGGTCGGCAATCGCCAGACTCTGGCGCGCGTTCTGCTCCACCAGCAGCACGCCCATGCCCAGCGTCTTGATGCGCGCCAGGGCTGCGAACAGCTCTTTGCACATCAGCGGTGACAGGCCCAGCGAAGGCTCGTCCAGCAGCAGGATATCGGGCTGGCTCATCAACGCGCGGCCCACGGCCACCATCTGCTGCTCGCCGCCGCTCATGGTGCGCACGGCCTGGGCCAGACGATCACGCAGCTTGGGAAAGAGGGCGAAGACCTGCTCCAGATTACTGGCTTCATTGGCGCGTGCGCGCCGGGGCTGGGCTCCCAGCAGCAGGTTTTCCTTGACGCTGAGATCGCCGAACACGCCGCGCCCCTCGGGCACCAGGGCCAGGCCGGCTTGCACGATGGCATGCTGGGGCAGCTGCATCAGCTCCTGGCCCGCCAGCTGGGCGCTGGCGCCGGCCTGGGGCGTGACCATGCCGCCCAGCGCCTTAAGCAGGCTGGACTTGCCTGCTCCGTTGGCGCCCAGCATGACGACCAGCTCGCCGGGCCGCACCTGGAGGCTGACCTGGTGCAGCGCCTCATGCTTGCCGTAGCTCACCGAGATATTGCGCACTTCAAGCATGGCGAACCTCCGCTGACCGGTCTTCATCTGTACTCACATCTTCCCCCAGATAGGCACGCACCACCTCGGGCTCTTTGAGCACCTGGGCCGTGGGGCCGTCGGCTATTTTTGTGCCCGCGTTCATCACCACGCAGCGGCTGCACAGCGCGTGTACGGCGTCCATCACATGTTCGACCATGAGAATCGTCAGCCCCGTGGCCTGCAGCTGCCGGATCAGTGCAATGCCCTGCTGCAGCTCCGTGGGGTTCAGGCCTGCCAGCCATTCGTCGAGCAGCAGGATCTGCGGCTCCAGCGCCAGCGCGCGGGCCAGCTCCAGGCGCTTTTGGTTGATATAGGTGAGCTCACCTGCAGGAGTATTCTCAAATTCGGCCAGACCCACCTGATTCAGCAACTGCAGGGCACGCGCAGCAGCAGGTTTGCCAAACAGTGGTCGGGGTTTGAAGGCCATGCCCGCAATGACGTTGTCGCTGCAACTCATGGAGCCCAGCACCTTGACCAGCTGGAAGGTACGTGCCACGCCCAGGCGGGCGATCTGGTGGCTTTTGAGCGGGTGGATGGGCTTGCCGTTGAATACGATCTCGCCGCCGTTGACGGGCAGGGCGCCCGAGATCAGGTTCATGGCCGTGGTCTTGCCCGAGCCATTGGGGCCGAGCAGGCCCACGACCTCGCCCGGGTAGACGTCAAAGCTCAGTGCGTTGACGGCCACCAGGCCGCCGAAGCGCCTGGTGACGCCGTGCACGGAAAGCAGGGTGGCGGTCTTCATGGCTGGTCTCCCTTGCTGGCCGAATTCCTGCCCAGCAGCCTGGCCAGCACGCCAGACAGGCCCTGGGGAATGAAGTACACGATCACGATGAACACCAGGCCCAGCAGAATCGAGAAATGGTTGGGGAAGTTGGCACCCAGGTACTCGAACAGCAGCACCAGCGGGACGGCCCCCAGAATCGGGCCGAACAGCGCGCCGGCACCGCCGAGCAGGGCCATGATCAGGGTCTGGAACGAGACGGCGGGAGCAAAGGCAATGCTGGGGTCGATATAGGTCCAGCGCGGAGCCATGATGGCGCCCGTGACGGTGATGAACACGGCGCTGACGGCGAACAGCAGCAGCTTGGCCGTGGTGGTGTTGATGCCCACATGGGTGGCCACGGTCTCGTCCTCGCCGATCACGCGCAGGGCCAGACCCAGGCGCGAGCGATTGATGAGGGCGCGCAGCGCCAGCACCAGGGCCAGCATGGCCAGCAGCTGCCAGTAGATATCGAGCTGGGTGATCTCCACGAACACATAGCGGCCCAGGTCCTTGGTGATGTTGACTTCCCACCAGGTGACGAGCTGCTTGACCAGCTCGGCCAGGCCGAAGCTGAAGATCACGAAGTACACGCCCGACAGCCGCAGCGTGGACAAACCCACGATCAAGGCCATGATCAGGCCCACGCTGGCCGCAATGCCCAGCACGGCAGCCCAGGGCAGGGACTCGCCGAACACGGCGGTGACATAGGCGCCCATGCCGAAGAAGGCGACGGTGGCCAGCGAGATATAGCGCGTCGGTCCCGAGAACAGCGCCCAGGCCGTGGCCAGCACGCAGTACATCAGGATGCTGATCATGAGCGAGAGGTAGTACTCGTCCGTCAGCCAGCGCGGCAGCAGTGCCAGCCCCAGCAGGGCGGCGGCGCTGACGGCCCAGATCAGGATTTCCTTGCGATGGTTCGGATTCATCGTGCGGCCCTCCCGAACAATCCTGTGGGCTTGAACAACAGCACCAGCAGGAACACCGCGTAGTTGACGGCCAGCGTCAGGCCGGGGTCGACAAAGGAGGCCACCAGTGTTTCGGCAAAGCCCAGCAGCATGCCGGCCACCAGGCAACCCATGAGATTGCCCACGCCGCCCATGATGACGACGATCAGCGCCTTCATCGCAAACATGGTGCCCATGCTGGCCGAGAAGGGCAGAAACATGCTGACCAGCACGCCGCAGACCGCCACCAGCGCGCCGCCCAGACCGTAGGCCAGGGCCGCCGTGCTGCGCACATTGATGCCGACCAGAGGTGCGAACTGCGGTGCCACGGACACGGCGCGCACCACGGCGCCGGCGCGGGTGCGCGTCAGCAGCAGGTACAGGCTGCCCCCCAGCACGATGGCAAAGCCCAGCACTAGCAGGCGGTTGGCCGCGACCTTGCTGCCCAGGATCTCCACGGGTTCGGACAGATAGCTGTAGCTGTGATAGTCGCCGCCGAACATCACCAGCATGATGCCCTGCACGACGAACAGCATGCCGAAGGTGGCCAAAATTGAATCCACCTCCAGCGCCGGCCCGCCCTTGGCGCGGCGCACCAGCGGGGTCAGCAGCAGCTGATAGATCAGCCACTGGATGGCAAAGCCCAGCGGCACCACCAGCAGCACCAGAAGCAGCGGTGAAATACCCCAGCTGCTCACCGCAAAAAAGGCCAGAAAGGCCGGCGCAATCAGAAACTCCCCATACGAGAGATTCATGATGCGCGCCACGCCATACTGCAGCGTCAGCCCCATGGCCACCAGGCCGTAGAGCCCGCCCAGCATGGCGCCAGCGAGAAGGATGTCTATTAAATTCATAGCGTATACCGCTGGTGATTCATTGTTCTTGTTATGAAATCAATGCAAAGTTAAAGCTAGACATGCGCAAGAAGCTCTTGTTTTGATAGTTCTAGGAGCTGAGCACAGTGTTTGAATAGGCATTCCCCAGCAAAGAGGCAGCGAGCAAGGGCCGCCCCGCAGTGAGGCTGTCGTCCCCCTCCCGCATTGCGAAGCAAAGCGAGAGAGGGGGAAGCGGCGCAGCCGCTCAGGGGGAGCACTTCAAGTTTTTCAGGGGGTGCTTCTAGGGATCACCGCAGCTTTGACCCCCGCCCGGCTAGTCGGTGCAATCGCATTGAACTCGCCGTTCTGCCACTGGCCCACATGCCAGAGCTTGGTCAGCATCTGGCCTTCAAGCTTGACGGGGCCGAGCACGGTCTCGAAGCTGCCGCTCTTGAGCTCCTGGGTCACGGCGGCGCGGTCGATCTTGCCCACGCGCTCGATGGCCTGCTGCAGCATCTGCAGCGAGGTATAGACGATGGGGCTGGCAAAGCGGTCCGATTCCTGGCCGGTCACTTCCTTGAAGCGCTTCAGATAGGCCTGCATCTGCGGGTTGCCGGCATCGATGCCGCCCGGCGCCATCACGCCTTCGGCCACTGCGCCGAACTTGCCCTTGAACATGGGGAACTGCGTGCCCACGCCGGTGAAAAGCACCTTGGGAGTCAGACCCAGCGTCCTGGCCTGCTCGTTGATCAGCATGGTGTCAGGCGGGTAGGAGTAGGCCACGAAGGTGTCGGCACCCTTGCCCTTGGCCTCGTTGATGACGGGCGTCATGTCCTGCGTGCCGATCGGGTAGCTCTTGTCGTAGACCAGCTCGAAGCCATGCTGCTTGGCGGCCTTGCGCGTGGCATTGGCCAGCTCCACGCCAAAGCCGTCGGCGATGTTGATCATGGCGATCTTGTTGTTGATCTTGCCGTCCTTCTTGGCTTTTTCCAGCATGGCGACCAGGCCCTCGGCATATTCGCCGCCCGTGCCCAGGAAGAAGAAGGCATGCTTCCAGCGCTTGGCCAGATCGGGGGCCTTGTCGGTCACCGAGGTGGCGGCCAGCAGCGGGTATTTGTGTTTTTCGTAGGTCGGACCCACGGCCAGGTTGGAGCCCGTGCCCCAGGGCGGCAGCACGAAGTCCACCTTGTCCTGGGTGATCAGGCGCTCGGTGGCGCGCACGGCCTCCTCGGTGCTGGAGCGGTCGTCGTATTCGATGACCTCGATGGGCACGCGCTTGTTGTAGGCCTTGAGCATGATGCCGCCGGCGTCGTTGATCTCCTTGACCCAGAGCTTGTAGTTGGGCGCCGTGGTCACGGAAGTACCGCCCGCGTTGACGCCGGTCTTGGCAATTGCCCAGCCGATACGGATGGACTTGGGCGCTTCCTGGGCCAGGGCCTGGCCGCACAGGCCCGCCAGGGCCGTGGCTGCGACCAGGCTTTTGAGAACAAAACGCTTGTCGGCGAATGTCATGTTTGTCTCCTTTTGATGGACGGGTGTCCGGGTTTTCGGCCATCGTAGGAAATCGCGGCGCAAGGGGCTTGTCTGTGCGTGCACTGCGTCTTGTCTGTGCATGCAAGTGTCTGTGGGTAAACACTGATTTCCCTGCGAGGCGCCGGTTTTGCCCGGCCCTTGGTCTGGATTGCTATGGATAATGAAGCATCCTGTTACTTCTTCAGGAGCCCAGATGCGGCCAGACATTCCTGCCTACCAAGTGACCGAGAAGATGACCGAGATGCAAGGTGCCCAAGCCGTGGGCGCCTGGCAGCACTGGATGTCCAAGCTCTATGGACTGGAGAGCGATGTCTATGGCGATCAGCATTTCTCGGCGCGGCTGGGAACCCTGGAGCTGGGGCCGGTGGGCATGACCCGGATCGAGGCCAGCCGCCATCGCGTGCGGCGCACTTCGGCCAGCATGGCACGCCACAGCACCGACTTTCTCAAGATCGTGGCCCCCTGGCATGGCGAGGCCCGCGTCTGCCAGAACGGGCGCGAAGCCGTGGCGCGCAGCGGCCAGTGGCTGATCTATGACACCACGCAGGAGTACGAGGTGCTCAACCCCGAGTGGTGCGAGCATCTGATCATCACCTTGCCCAAAAGCCGCTTCGAAGACCATGGCCGCGCCATCGACGCCCTCATGGGGCGCTATGTGGGCGGCAGCGAAGGCGTATCCCGCATTGCGCTGGACATGATGCGCGGCACTTTTGCCGAATGTCGGGCCATGGGCCAGGGACTGGCCCAGCATGTGACGGATTCGCTGCTTCAGCTGATCCAGCTGTCCCTGCTCGATGCCTGCGGCCGCGCGGCATCGCTGAGCGCCAGCGAGCTGTTGCAGGGCCGCATCAAGGCCTATGTGCGCCAGCATCTGCGCGATCCTGCCCTGAGCGTCGATGCCGTGGCCGCAGCGCTCAACTGCAGCAAGCGTCATCTCTACAACGCCTTTGCCGATGAGAGCTTGTCCATCAGCCAGCATATCTGGGCTGAGCGCGTGGCCCTGTTCCAGCGCGAACTGCTCAGTCCTGCCAATCGCCACTGCACCCTGACCGAGCTGGCGCTGGCCAGCGGCTTTGCCAGCGGCGCGCATCTGAGCCGCCTGTTCAAGCAGCACACGGGGCAGACGCCGGCGCAGTTCAGGGCAGGCGTGCAGTCTTCGAGTCTGCTGAACTAGGCATTAAATTGGCCTTAAACCCAATTCAGAAAATCGCAAACAGCTATTGATACAATAGCAAACAAGAAGCAAACAAGAAGCAAACAAGAAGCAAACAAGAAGCAAGCAAGAAAAAGAAAGCCACCTGGCGTTTTCAAATCAGGTGGCTTTAAAAATTTGAGGCTAGGGCGCAGCAATTGAACAGGCATGCCCCATCAAAGGACAGCAAGCAAGCGCCGCCGCGCAGCAAAGCTGTCGTCCCCCTCCCGCATTGCGAAGCAAAGCGAGAGAGGGGGAAGGCGCAAAGCGCCTCAGGAGGAGATCAAATGTTTATTCCGCACTTGCCCGGAGCCAGAATCCCATTGGGGTCCAGAGCACGCTTGATCTTGCGCTCGATATCGCGCTTGACCGGACCGTAGCTCTGCGCCACGCGCTCCTGGAAGGCCGTGTTCACGCGGTACACGGCATAGCCTTCCTTCTCGAACTCGTCCAGCAACTCGGCAAAGCAGGCGTTGGCGCGCTTGGTTTCCTCTTCGTTGCTGCGGTCGTAGAGCACATCGATGACATGGTGCATATCGCGCCAGCCGACGATGAACTCGCCCACATAGTCCAGGCCATGCTTGTTGAGGATCTTCTTGGCCAGCGACTTCTGCTTGTCGCACTCGCTGCCGCGCGCCTGCGACACAGGGGCAAACCACATCGAGCCGCCACCCCCGCGCCAGTTGTAGAGGCCGAACTCCTGCAGGTTGGGCACGCCCGACATGAGCTGGGCACGGTACTTGAAGGGCTGGGTGTCGCCAGCCATCTCCTCGGTGATCAAGCGGCCCTTGCCCAGCTTCTGGAGCGCGTCCTGCACGATCTTGAAGTTGACGTCGACCTGCTCCCTGGTGCCGTACAGCGCAGCGTAGACATTCCAGGCGCCCAGATGCTTGTCTTTCTGGATCTGCTTGAGGATGGCGTCGGGCGTATGGCCTGGCTCGGTGGTGTAGTCCGAGCGGCGGGTGTTGCAAGTGGATGCTTCCCACAGCACGCCGGCAATCACCACCGAATTGGGAATGACCTGGGCGATGCGCAGGGGGCGGATGAATTCCACGATCTCGGAGATATCGCTGTCTTCGTCGAACTGGATTTCCAGCGGCTTGAAGACCGGGGGCTTGGGCATCAGCCAGAAACCCATCTTGGTGCATATGCCGTAGTTGGACTGGGTGAACATGCCGTCCAGCGTCGGGCCGTAGCCCCACTTGAACACCTGCCAGGCCTTGTCGCCCTTGACGCCTCCCATGCCGGTGCGCAGCACATCGCCGTTGGCCATCACCACTTCCATGCCGCACTGCATCATGAAGTGTTCGCCATAGGGGGTGTAGCCCACGCCGCGGTCCATGGTGTTGCCCAGAGGACCGGCAATGGCCGAAGGTGCCGAGAACGACAGCATCAAGGGAATCTTGTTCTCTTCGAGGTAGTCGTAGAGCATCTGGTAGGTCACGCCAGGCTCGACCAGGGCCGTGCACAGTTCGGGGTCCACGTGGATGATCTTGTTCATCTTGCGCAGATCCAGCACCACCTGGCCGCGCTGGCCCGGCGCGGCCGAGCCGTAGCCGAAGTTGCGGCCGGTGGAGATGGTCCACACGGGCACCTTGTGCGCGTTGCAGATCTTGACGACCTCTTGCACCTGCTCCACGGTGGTGGCAGTCACCACGGCGGAAGGTGTGTGCTCTTCGGTGGGCACAGCCATCATCACCTTGGTGTAGGGACGAACCAGCTCGTCCTTGATCATCACATTGTCTTCGCCCAGGGCCTTCTTGAATTGCGCGATGGCCGCATCGAAGCTGCTCTCGCTCATGCCCTTGGGCAGGGCCATGTATTTGCTTGTCATGCTCTGCTTTCCTTGTTTCTTAGATTACGCAGCTAAAGGACACGCGGGCTTCCTTGCCTGCTGCTGCCGTGGTGGTGTTCATGACTTGACCGGACGCCAGCGACCGACCCAGCGCCTGGGCCCAGTCGGCGGCGGCGCCGTCCACACGATGGTGTTCCACGGCCAGCACGCGGCCACCGCTGGAGCGAACCAGGTCCAGCACCAGCGTGGCCGAGGCGTCATCAAGCAGACCCACCAACAGGGTTTCCTGGCTGTCGGTCAGCAGCTCGCCCAATTGGTTGAATGCGGCGCTGTCCAGACCTTGAAGGCCGGTGTGCACCACGTTGCGGGAGGTGCTCTGAACACCGGCCGCAAAGGCCTTGTCCAGCGCGCTGGCGTGCATGGAGGAGGTCACGGCCAGCACCTCGGCAGAGCGTGTGGCTGCGCTGGCGGTACGGCCTGCAGCGGAGGTGGCGGCCTGTGCCCAGCCTATGCCGGAGACAGCCAGACCAGCAGCGGTCAGACCTTTGAGAAGGGAGCGACGATCGGTTTGCATTGCATCGTCCTCCTTATTTCCTGGCTGGCTCGGCTGCCTTGGGGGCCTCTGTCTTGGACAGGTAGTTTGCCAAGTCTTCCAGCGTGGCGTCGTCGATATCGGTCACGCGAAAGGATGGCATGGCGTTCATGCCGTTGCGCGCAATGATCACGTAGGTCGCGGGCGGAAAGCCTCGCCCCTTGATGACGGGGCCTATGCCGGCTTCATGGCATTTGGCGCAGGTCTTTTCGTAGAAGCGCTGGCCGGGGCCAATGTTGTGAGAGTCCGCAGCCGAGGCGGCGAGGCTGAGGCCAGACAGCAGGGCTGCCAGGGCCAGTTGGGAGGCATGTTTCAACGTGGGTCTCCGGTGGTTCTGTTGGTCGGCAGACACAAGGCGCGGGTTGGGGCTCGCGCCTTGCCCATGCGGGCGCTGCACCTGAGGTCTTTGCCTCATGGCCCAGTGCTGGCGATGGAGGTTTCAAGCGAGGACAGGAGTCATGCCTGCCGGCTACGACTGCTGTCCTGGACGCTTTAGAAGGGGTAGTGACGTGCGGTGGTCTGCATGGTGATCCAGCGGGTGTCGGTGAAGGCATCGATACCGGCCTGGCCGCCAAAGTGACCGTAGCCCGAGTTCTTCACGCCGCCGAAAGGCATCTGTGCCTCGTCGTGTACGGTGGGGCCGTTGACATGGCAGATGCCCGCTTCGATGCGGCCGGCCACGCGCCAGCCGCGCGCTGTGTCCTTGGTGTAGACGGCGGAAGACAGGCCGAACTCGTTGTCGTTGGCCATGGCAATGGCCTGCTCTTCGCCACGCACGCGCACGATGGCTTTTACCGGGGCAAAGGTCTCTTCACGGAAGATTCGCATCTCGGGGGTCACGCCGTCTATCAGCGTGGCTGCCATCAAGGTGTCGTTGGCCTTGCCGCCGCAAAGAATCCTGGCACCCTTGGTTACGGCGTCGTCGATGAGCTCGTTGACGCGGTTCACGGTGTTCATATCCACGACTGAGCCCAGCACCACGGGGCCTTTGCGGGGGTCGCCCAGAGGCAGGGTTGTGGCGCGGGCCACCAGCTTGGCGATGAATTCCTCGGCCACGGCCTCGTCCACGATGATGCGCTCGGTGGACATGCAGATCTGGCCCGAGTTGGCGAAGGCGCCAAAGGTGCAGCCGGCCACCGCGGAGTCGATGTCGGCATCGTCCAGGACCAGGAATGGGGCCTTGCCGCCCAGCTCCAGGATGACGGGCTTGAGGTATTTGGCGCAGGTCTGGCCGATGATGCGGCCCACGCGCGTGGAGCCCGTGAAGTTCACGCGGCGCACGGCGGGGTGGGCCACCATGGCCTCGACCACGGCGCCGGCGTCTTCGGGTGCATTGGTCACAAAGTTCACCACGCCGGGCGGCAAGCCGCCTTCCTGCAGCGCTTCGATGATCAGGCCGTGCGTGGCAGGGCACAGCTCCGAGCCCTTGAGGATCACGGTGTTGCCGCAGGCCAGGGGCGTGGCAATGGCGCGTACGGCCAAGATGATGGGGGCATTCCAGGGGGCGATGCCCAGCACCACGCCGGCGGGCTGGCGCACGGCCATGGCCATGCTGCCGGGAATGTCCGAAGGAATCAGCTGGCCGTTGATCCGGGTGGTCAGCGATGCGGCTTCGAGAAACATATTGGCGGCCAGATGCACATTGAAGCCGGCCCAGATGCCGGAGGCGCCGGTTTCGGCCGCCATGGCTGCGGCAAAGGCCTCGGCCTTGGCCTCCAGGGCCTGGGAGGCCTTCATCAGCATCAGCCTGCGTTCTGTGGGGCCCAGGGCCGCCCAGGCAGGGAAGGCCGCCTGAGCGGCTTCCACGGCACGCACTGCATCGGCTGTTGTGGCGGCCGGGGCACGCGTGGCGACCGAGCCGTCCAGAGGGTTTTTGCGCTCGAAAGTGGCGCCATTGCTGGCCTGTGCGGTCTGACCGCCGATGAGCATGCTTTGTTCAATCATCTTCGCTTCCTTCACTACCAAAGGCGCGTGACCGCAGTCACTGCTTGTTGATGCAAGTTGAAAAGTGGGGGCTGGTGTCGTTGCACAAGGCTTGTGTCACCGGGCTTGTCTCCACCTTTTGTGGTGTTTCGCCTGACACTGGCGTGTGAGTGATCGTAGGAAAAGCCCTGGCAAGATGCTGTGCGCAATGTGCACAAACCGTTTGACGAATCGTGCACGCGACCTAGGGTTTGCACTAGTTTGAATGCACTGTGGGAGATTCTTCATGGCCTGAGCGCGAAAGTGCTCACTTACCGATAATTGTTGTACTTTGTCGGTACAGGCAGAGATAGATACAACGAGGAGTCAAGGCCCATGACCGCGCCCGTGGTACTGAGTACCGATGGTCTTCCCGAGAAGGAAACTGCACCAGCCTGGCAGGGCTGGATGGCGCAGCTGTTCTCGGGTCTGGATACGGATCTGTATGGCGACACCTGTTTTGACGGGCATCTGAGCGTGGCATACGCAGGCGATGTGATGCTCACCAAGCTGGATGCCGGGCGCCATCGCGTCATACGCGACAGCCACCGTCTGCGCGACAGCGAAGCGGCCTACCTCAAGATCGTGGCGCCCTGGAGTGGCCATGCCGAGGTGGAGCAATACGGCAGCAAGGCCTGCGTGAGCAATGGCAGCTGGGCCATCTATGACACCTCGCAGCCCTATGTGGTGGCCAACCCCCGGCACACGGAGCACCTGATCATGATGGTGCCCAAACAGAGCATTGCCGAGCGAGGCCTGCGTCTGGAAAACCTCATGGGTCGATCGGTGGGGGGCAGCGCCGGCATTGCGCGCATTGCTCTGCAGACCATGCGCAGCACTTACCAGGAACTGGACAATATGACGGCACCGCTGGCGCGCCGCGCCGGGGAGTTGCTGGTGGACATGGTGCATCTGTCCCTGCAGGCACTTGGCGGGCAGGCCACGGCGGTGACGCAAAAGCAGGCTCTGTACGACCGCATCTGCGAGCATGTGGCCTGCCATGTGCGCGACCCCGGGCTGTCGGTCGATCAGGTGGCCGAAGCCCTCAATTGCAGCCGTCGGCATCTGCACAATGCCTTTGCGGGGCGAGACCAGTCGCTGGGCGGCTTCATCCAGCAAAGCCGGCTGGAGCTTTGCATGCGGGAGCTGCATTCCCCGGCGCTCGCGCACCGCACCATTACAGAGATTGCCATGGGCTGTGGTTTTGGCAACAGCGCGCACTTCAGCCGTGCCTTCAAGGCCTATGCCGGCATGTCGCCGTCCGAGTTCAGAGCGCTCGGTCATTGATCTGTGCTGACCAGCGTTTTCGAGGCCTATAGGACAATGCAGTCCGTTGCTTAGAAAGCAGGACTGTATTCATGGACATCAATACGCCGCTCACCCTGCTGGGTGGGCTCACCGCCTCTCAATTCATGCGCCGCCACTGGCACAAAAAGCCCTTGCTGGTGCGTCAGGCCATCCCTGGCTTCAAGGCCCCGATTCCGCGCGCCCGACTGCTGGCCATGGCGGGCGAGGATGGTGTGGAGTCGCGCCTGATCCAGCAGCTCGAAGGCGACAACTGGAAGCTCAGCCACGGCCCGCTGTCCCGTCGCAGCCTGCCTGCATTGACCAAGCCGGGCTGGACCGTGCTGGTGCAGGGCGTGGACATGCATGACGCCAAGGCGCATGAGTTGCTGCAGCAATTCCGCTTTGTGCCCGAGGCGCGCCTCGATGATCTGATGATCAGCTTTGCCACCGATCAGGGGGGCGTAGGCCCGCATTTCGACAGCTATGACGTGTTTCTGCTGCAGGCCCAGGGCAAGCGCCGCTGGCGCATCGGTCGTCAAAAAGACCTGTCTCTGCAGCAGGGCAAGCCACTGAAAATCCTCTCCAATTTCGAGCCCGAGGAAGAGTTCGTTCTGGAGCCCGGCGACATGCTGTATCTGCCGCCCAAATGGGCGCATGACGGTGTGGCGGAAGGCGAATGCATGACGTATTCGATAGGCTTTCGCTCGCCCGATCGCAGCGAGCTGGGCCGCGAGTTGCTGCTGCGCATGTCGGACGAGCCCGACGAGCCCGAAACTCCGGTCATTTATCGCGACCCCAAGCAGGAGGCCGTGAGCAACCCGGCGCTGATTCCTGAAGGCATGTATGACTTTGCCCGCGAGGCACTGAAGAAGGCCATGGCCGAGCCGCTGGCGCTGGAGCGCGCGCTGGGCGAGTACCTGACCGACCCCAAGCCCAATGTCTGGTTCGAGCATGGCGATGAAAACGGCATGTTCGAGAGCGTTGTGCTGGATCGTCGCACGCGCATGATGTATGACGCCAAGCACATCTTCATCAATGGCGAAAGCTATCTGGCTGGCGGCCGCGATGCCACGTTGATGCGCAAGCTGGCAGACAGCCGAGCCCTGTCGCGCAAGGATCTGGCAACTGCCAGCGATGACGCGCTGGAGTTGCTGTCGTCGTGGTTTGATGCTGGCTGGGTTCGCTCCGGCGACTGAAACAGGGTGGACTTGTAACAGCGATCGTGCTAACTTACGGGTTTGTCCTCTGTGGCTCCTGCTGATTTCGCAGGCTTTGTGTAGGTTATGTAAATCTTTATCAAAGCTTTGTCAGGGATTTGACAGGAATAAATTTATGCTCCACAGTGTGGCTCAAGGCAAGCGTGGGCTTGCCCGATAAATGAGAACGCGCCGATTTGTGCAGAATTGTTTGGTTGCTGTCAGTGTTAGTCAGCAATGGGCAAAACTACCTATAATGCGGGCTGAGTCGAATTTATCGTTTGACCTGATCTGCCAGAGCGATCAATAGCTGCAAAAGGCTGACCGTAATGGCAATCTGCATACCGTCTGCTGAACCTACCATTTAGGAAACTGTCATGAAGAACTCTCTGATTCTGGCTACCGTGATCGCTGCTGCTGCTCTGGCTGCTTGCGGCAAGAAGGAAGAAGCTCCTGCTGCTCCCGCTCCTGCTGTGGAAGCTCCTGCTGCTCCCGCTCCTGCTGCTGAAGCTCCTGCTGCTCCCGCCGCTGACGCTGCTGCTCCTGCTGCTGACGCTCCTGCTGCCCCTGCCGCTGACGCTCCTGCTGCTCCTGCCGCTGACGCTCCTGCTGCTCCCGCCGCTGAAGCTCCTGCTGCCAAGTAATTCGCTGCATCAGCCAGCTTGAGGCCCAGGCCTCAAGCATGAAAAAACCGCACTCAGGTGCGGTTTTTTTACGTCTGGATTTCACAGCGGATTTTCGAGCCGCGGATGCTTGTCGGCATATGAGGTCTGTACCGATATCTGCACTTGGGCGGATTCTCGCGTGCAAGCGCGCCATGAGCATTGCAGCCCCCAAGCCGAAGTTCGATTCGTTCGGACATGAAAAAAGCCACCAGAGCGCAGTCCGGTGGCTTTTGCATGGGGGCAGCGCTCTTTACTTCAGATCATCGGTGATGATGCGCACGATGCGCTGGCCGTTGGCGGAGTTGTCCGGCTGGCCTTGCTCATTGAGCACGCTGACCTGGGACTTGTTGCCGTCACCCTTGACCTGGATCTGATACTTCTGAGGCGCGGCAGCTTCCTTGCCCTGGCTGAAGATCTTGCTGAAGAAGCCCTTGGACTCAGGCTTGGCGTTCGGGTCCACGTAGCGCACGTAGTAGAGGCCGCGGCTGCGGTCGCGGTCTTCCACGGTGAAGCCGGTGCGGTCCAGTGCCACGCCAACGCGGCGCCATGCGCGCTCAAAGCCTTCTTCCAGCTGCAGCGTGGGCACACCGTTGATGGTGTCCATGCGTGCGCTGGTCGAGGTGGTGGCTGCAGACTTGTCCGCCTTGGCAACGGCAGAGGCCTGCTCTTCGCTCACACCCAGCTTGACCATGATGCGGCGCAGGAATTCGGTTTCCAGTTCGGGATCGCGAGGACGCGGTTGCCAGATGGTGTTGTCCTTGCGCTCGCTGGTGTAGACCTCCTGCATGCCACGGTGGGTGACATAGATGCGGGTCTTGCCATCGGGCTCGCGCTCCAGGCGGGTGCGGAACTTGTCGCGCTCGCTGGTGGAGTAGAGCGAATCGAACACCTTGCCCAGGCTTTTTCGGATGATGTCCTGAGGCAGCTTGGCGCGGTTTTCGGCCCAGTCGGTCTCGAGAATGCCCAGCTGGCGGTCTTCCATCGCATAGATGAAGCCGTTTTCCAGCCAGAAGTCGCGAGTGGGCTCCCAGAGCTTGTCGGCTGCACGATCAACCACGAGCCAGTGCTCGGCACCGTCGCGCTCGATGCGGACGTCGCCAATCTTGTTGGCTGCGGTGTTGTTGTCGGCAGGCTTGGCGGCCTTGGCATTGGCCTGCATGGCAGCAGCGGATACCACGCCACCAGGGACGGTATAGCGCGAGTCTTGCGACAGCTGCGTCAGATCCGGAGGGACTTCAAGAGAGGGAGCTTGATTCTTGCCCGCGCTCTTGTAGTCGATCTTGGTCTCTTGGAACGTGGTCGTGCAGGCAGACAGGCCCAGCGCGATGCTGAGCAGGCTCAAACGTGCTGTTTGTTGTTTCACGCGGATTGTCCTTGGGTAGCGTTCAAGCTATGTGCGAAAAACCGCTAGCTTAGCGCAACTCGATCAGAGTACGCCAACTTTACGCAGAGCATCCTCAACAACTGCTTCGCATTGCTCGCTTAGCGGCGTCATGGGCAGGCGCATGGCGGGGCCGCACAAACCCATGCGGGCTGCTGCCCATTTCACGGGAATGGGATTGGCTTCGACAAACAGGCTCTTGTGAAGGGGCATGAGCTTGAACTGGATTTCCATGGCGCGCTTGGTATCGCCGGCCATGGCGGCCTTGCACAGCTCGCTCATCAGGCGGGGAGCGACGTTGGCCGTCACGCTGATGTTGCCGTGGCCGCCGCACAGCATCAGTGCCACGGCGGTGGGGTCGTCGCCGGAGTAGACGCCGAAGCCGGCAGGCACGTCACGGATCAGCCATTGAGCACGCTCGATGTTGCCGGTGGCTTCCTTGATGCCGATGATGCCGGGGATCTGGGCCAGGCGCAGCACGGTGTCATGCTGCATGTCCGCAACCGAGCGGCCGGGCACGTTGTACAGGACCACGGGCAGGTCGCCAGTGGCTTCGGCGATGGCCTTAAAGTGCTGGTACTGGCCTTCCTGTGTGGGCTTGTTGTAGTAGGGAACGACCTGCAGCTGGCTGTCGGCGCCCACCTTCTTGGCGTACTTGGCCAGCTCGATGGCTTCGTGCGTGCTGTTGGCACCGCAGCCGGCCATGATGGAGACGCGGCCGGCGGCCTGTTCCACGGCGACACGAATGATTTCGCAATGCTCTTCGACATTCACGGTGGGCGATTCACCGGTGGTGCCGACTACACCGATGCAGTTGGTACCTTCGGCCACATGCCAGTCGATGAGTTTGCGCAGCGACGGGTAGTCGACGCTACCGTCTTCGAGCATGGGCGTAATGAGGGCAACAATGCTGCCAGTGAGAGCAACGGAGGGTGATGTCATATCCGCAATCAGAAAACGGTAAAAATGAATTCTACAAACAGGGACAGGGTGCAGGCAGTGGTTTGCGATCAACAGTGTCTAGCAAAACTCTGTTTTTGTCGAAGTGTTGTTGATAAATGACGAAATGACGAAATATTTAATTTCTGTGCGTCATATTGTTCGTTGATCGTGGCTTTGTTTTGGACGGCATGGCTGCAATCTGGCGGCTTTGCAAGTCTTGCACCATGCGGTCCGGCCGTTTTCCTCAAAGCCTGCAGGCAGGCCCGGCGACCGTGGTTCCTGCCACGCCGGCATCGCTTCAGCTCGCGCTGTAGTTCCAGGCGCTGATATGGGCCTGCGCCAGCCGTTCCATGAAGTCCTCGGCATCTGCCGAGCGCACCACGGTCACGCGCAGGCTGTCGTCATCGGTGGCCAGCTTGATCAGGGCCAGCTGGCGGCCGGCCAGATGTTCGGCCATGTTCTCCAGGCCCGATTCAACACCGTCAGCGGGCGTGTCCCATTGCCAGTCATCGGTGCCTGGCAACCAGTGCGTGGCGGCAATGCCGTCGGCGTCCTTCCAGTCAAAGCGGGCGAACTGACCGGCAACGGCAAGCAGATGCACCCAGTACAGGGTTAGCGCGTTTTCACCAGCGGGCAGATGCATGACATCGGGGTCGATCTCGTCATCTTCGTCCCAGCCCATGTCGTCAGGATCAGGTGCCGCCACGCAGTCGCGCCATTGCTGAAGCAGTTCTGCGGCCCGGCTTTTGTCATTCAGGCAGAGGATGCGCGATATATCCTGCATCCAGGCCTCATCCTCTGCCTTTATCAGTTCCGCGCGGGTCATGGCCGTGGTTTCGGGGGTGTCGCCACCCAGGCCCTTGAACATGCCGCGCAGCGCATTGCGGTAGTCCTCCCAGGTTTCTCCGGTGCGGGTGATGCTGAAATCCTGGATGGAGAACATGACCAGTTCGGCCTCCGGCCCTTCGCCCACAAAGGTGAGCAGTTCATTTTTCTTGGGACTGCAGTTCAGCGGCGGGCACCAGATATCAGGGGCGGCCAGCAGCTTGCCTTTGGTGTTGAAGATGCGGGGCTCGCCTTTTTCGGTGATGGCCAGCAGCTTGCGGCCGGGAAATACCTTGGGGGGCGAGCTGCTGAAGCCGCGCTCTATGGTCTTGAACTGACAGGGGATGATTTCCTGGCCGCGGATGTCAATCACGCCTTCGAGGATGCGGTGCTCCTGTTCGCCCTGCTCGTTGACAAAGGGTTCCCGGACGCAGGCGACGGCCAGCTCTGTCTTGGCGCTGAAGTCGTTGATGTGCTCATAGCGGCCCGCATCAAACACAGGGTGGCCGTCGGGCTTGAGCAGCAGCTGGCGCGAGTCGCCAGAAGGGCCTTGTTCGGCACGGATGAATTCGTCCTGTTCCTCGTTGTAGTCGATGCTGCTGAGCCCTTCGTGCAGCAACGCGAGGCCGGGCAGATTGCGCAGGTCCTGCATGTTTTCCTGCCTCGGTGATCTGCAGGCCATCACCTGGGGAGTGACGGCATAGGCGTCGCGATAGCCCTCGGAGGGCGATACCAGCCAGATGCCGTTCAAATCCTTGATGCCGGACCTCGCGCCTTCGCCCGGCATGGTCTCGGGATAGTGCACGCTCAGATGCTTGCCTGAGACAAAAGTCATGCTCGCGCCTTCCAAGGGGCGCTGAAGCCAGCGGCCATAGGGCGTGACCATGCCCACGGGCCAGTGGTCGCGCTCGGCTTCGTTCTGTGGCTTCAGGCCCGTGCGCGGGTGCAGCTTGGGCATGACGTAATAGCTTTCGGTCGCTTCGTCCCAGGCGCCATGGTGGCGCGGCTCGTAGTGATCGGCCAGCCAGGCGGGCCAGTCTTCTTCGCTTTCCTGCTCGATGACCTCGGTGCGTGCAATGACCGAATCGCTCCACCATCCCAGATGGGATTGCGGTGCCCGCTTCAAGGCCTGCAGGGATTCGGGCAGCTCGCCGCCGCTGCAGCTCCATTGCCGGCATAGCTCGCGCTGGGCCTGCAAAAAGGTCGTGAACTGCGCTTCGTCAAAGTCATGCGGACATAGCGTGGCGCAGTCCAGCAGCAGCCACTGGCGCGTGCTGGTGCTGATGGTGTGATCGATGTGCTGCCATTGCTTCTTGACGGAGTCGGGCCAATGCGCTGGGCTTTTTGCGGGCAATGGCTCAATCACGCTCCTCAGCCATTGCCAGCGGGCCCGGACCTGCTCCATGGGGGCGGCCAGGGCCGAGAGGCTTTGCTTGTCCTGGTAGGCGCTGCAGGGAACCAGTTCGGGCAGATGCCGCGCATCGCCCAGCAGCACGCTGAACAGCAGCGGTGTGCTGCTGAACCATTCGGCCCAGCCGTCGCAGCTGCCGCCGGGTTCTGCGGGCCACTCTGTCGAGGGACTGGGGTGTTCGTCGTGGGCAAGCAGCAGGGCGTAGGCGGGCATGGCAGTCGGGCAGATGTGGATGCAGAAGAAGGGCGTCAGGCTTGAAGCAATGCGGCAGGCGCGGCCGGGCCACCGGGCCTGATGGCGGCAATGCGCTGAACCACGCGCTCGGGCTGGTGCAGGAGGCCGTGCTCGTAGGCGACGATGTTCCAGCCTGCGCAGACCTGCAGCAACTCGGCTGGCGCCAGCAGAAAGTCCGGGCGCGAGGGCTTGCCATAGGCCTCGTTGCCCTGGGCGAAGGTTTCGTAGAGCAGCACGCCTCCGGGCTTGACGCTGGCCAGAATCAGCGGCCACAGCGGTCGCCACAGATAGTTGGTGACGACCACGCCATCAAAGCTGCGCCCCGTCAGCGGCCAGGCACTGTTCTCGATGTCGGCGGTAATCGTCTCGGCGATATCCGCCACGGACCGGGTCGCTTCCGGCGCCTTGTCCACGCTGGTCAACACGTGATTCAAGGCCGAGAGGAAACGGGTGTGGCGGCCCATGCCGCAGGCCAGATCCAGCACAGAGCCCTGCGGGCGTACCAGATGGGCAAAGCGGGCAATCCAGGCGGAGGGCGCCGGCGCGCAGTGGCTGGCGGCAATCGCAGGAATGGCGGCGGGGGTGGGAGGCTGGGTGTTGCTGGTCATCTTGCGAAAACTATAGCAGTGCCCGCAGCCCTGTTCCTGCATGGCCTGCCGCAGCGTCAGATGTAGGCCGCCAGCTCAGTGTGGCTTCACATCGTCCTTGAGCGCGGCCAGGGCCATGTCTTCCACCATGCCCGGGGCGATCAGCTTGATGAAGCGACCCAGCTTGCCCTTGCCCGTCATTACCACCTCGCGCTGGCGGCGCCTCATGCCGTCGAGTATGAGGTGCGCGCATTCGGCCACCGTCATCGCGCCGTCTTCCTTGAGGCCGCTGACGCCTGCGGCCTCGCCTCTGGCGTTATAGCCGTGGTAGCGGATGCGCGTATCCACCACGCCGGGGTAGGCCGTGGTCACGCTCACGCCGGCGGGTTTGAGCTCGATGCGCAGGGCTTCGAAGAAGCCGGCCATGGCGAATTTGCTGGCGCTGTAGGCCGTGCGGCCCGGCACGCCTATCAGTCCTGCCAGCGAAGACACGGCGACGATGGAGCCCTGGCTGGTCTTGAGGTGCGGCAGCGCTGCATGGGTGCACCAGACGCTGCCCCAGAGGTTGATGCGCATCAATCTCTCATACCAGCCCAGGTCTTGTGCGCTGACCTGTTCAAAGAGCGCATGGGCCGAGATCCCGGCATTGTTGATCAGGGCGTCCAGCCCGCCAAACTGCTGCACGGCTGCGTCGATCAGCGCACGGCACTGGGCCTCTTCGCTCACATCGGTGGGAACTGTCAGCACCTGCGCCCCCAGGGCCCGGCATTGCTCTGCCACGGCTTGCAGATTGCCGGCATTGCGCGCGGCCAGCGTCAGCTGCAGCCTGCTCTGATGGGTTTGTGCCAGCTGTCGGGCCATTTCGGCGCCTATGCCGTCCGAGGCTCCGGTGATGATGATGCGGGTCATGCTCTCTCCCGGCCATGCCGCCCGGGCAGCTTGCCCAAGAGCTCAGAAGCAGGCCCAGACCTGGTCTGCCAGTGTGAGCATGAATTCCGGTTGCAGATACAGGGCAAACACCGCCAGCAGCAGCACGAGCACGGCACACCAGATGGAGATGCGTTGCCAGAGTTTGAGCTGCATGGTGGTGTCTCCGGTATCAGGCGGCGCTGGGCGCGCGGCGCACAATGGCTGCCTCGCGCACGGGCAGGTTGACGATGGCGGCAAAAATGCCCAGGGCAATCGAGATGTACCAGACCATATCGTAGTTGCCGTTGATATCGTAGAGATAGCCGCCCAGCCATACGCCCAGGAAGCTGCCGATCTGGTGGCTGAAAAAGACAAAGCCGCCCAGCATTGACAGATGCTGCACGCCGAAGATCTGGGCGATGGTGGCATTGGTCAGCGGAACGGTGGACAGCCACAGAAAGCCCATGGCGGCGCAGAAGGCATAGACCGACCAGGGCGACAGCGGTGCCAGCAAAAAGGCCACGGTGGCCACCGAGCGCAGACCGTAGATGCCCGACAGCAGGTAACGCTTGGGCAGCTTCTGGCCCAGATTGCCGGCCAGATAGGTGCCGAAGATATTGAACAGGCCGACCAGGGCCAGCGAATAGCTGGCCACATGGGGCGCCATGCCGAAGTCCTTCAGATAGCTGGGCATGTGCACGCCGATGAACATGACCTGGAAGCCGCAGACAAAGTAGCCCGCCATCAGCAGCAGAAAGCTGGGGTAGGTCCAGGCTTCCCTGAGCGCCTGGCCCACGGTCTGCTCGCGCTTGATGGGCGTGCTGCCGCCAAAGCCCGGCTCGCGCAGGCCGAAGGCCAGGGCGGCGATCAGCAGCGCGAACAGCGCCAGTATCAGCAAGGCATTGGACCAGCCGAACTGCGCGATCAGCTTGCCTTCCACGGGCACCATGAAGAACTGGCCGAACGATCCTGCTGCCGCGGCCACGCCCATGGCCCAACTGCGCCGCGCCACGGGAATCTGCCGGCCCAGCACGCCGTAGATCACGGCATAGGTGGTGCCGGCCTGGGCCGCGCCGATCAGCACGCCGGCGGTCAGCAAAAACACGGTGGCATCGGGAGACAGCGCCATGCCGGCCAGGCCCAGGGCATAGAGGATGGAGCCGCCGATCAGCACCTTGAAGGCGCCGATGCGATCGGCCAGCATGCCGACGAAGATGCCCAGGATGCCCCAGGACAGGTTCTGCACGGCAATGGCCAGGGAAAAGTTCTCGCGCGTCCAGCCCATCTCCTGGGTGATGGGTTGCAGCCACAGGCCGAAGCCGTGGCGAATGCCCATGGAGAGCGTGACGATGGCGCCACCGCACAGAAGAATCTGCGCCATGGACATGGGGGCTTGAGTTGTCTTTGTAGTCATGCCGTGTGTGCGAAAAAAGGCTTGGGGTGCGGTCAACTTGTCACTTTAACGAAACAAGCTGTTTTGCGCCTGCGCAGGCCGTCACATGCGTGGCAGGCTGGCCTGCCAGAATGCGTGACCGGCAAGCTGCGGCGCGGGAGCCGGAGCAGGGCGGAAGAAAGAAAAAGTGAGCGCCTTGCGCAATCCATGTAATGGATATGGATTTAAAACTATCCATAACGTATGAATGGCATGCGGTAGATGCTATTGTTTTAAGAGTATCCGCAGCGATGAAGACCCGGTAAAAACACGTTGCCAAGACAGATGTTCGGGCTTTGTGCAAGAGTATTGGGAGTAAACAACTGTGAATTTATCCAGCTCTCATCCGGAGAGGCCACTACAATCCGCCCCCATGGCAGTCAAACCGTCCAACGAATATTCCGAAGGCTCGATCCGCGTTCTCAAGGGTCTGGAGCCTGTCAAACAGCGTCCCGGCATGTATACGCGCACCGACAACCCCCTGCACATCCTGCAGGAGGTGATCGACAACGCGGCCGACGAGGCGCTTGCCGGCTACGGCAAGAAAATCAAGTTCACCATGCATGCCGACGGCTCCTACAGCGTGGAGGACGACGGCCGCGGCATTCCCTTCGGCCTGCACCCCGAGGAGAAGGCGCCCGTGGTGGAGCTGGTCTTCACGCGCTTGCACGCGGGCGGCAAGTTCGACAAGGGCAATGGCGGCGCCTACAGCTTCTCGGGCGGTCTGCACGGCGTGGGCGTCTCGGTGACGAATGCGCTGGCCACGCGCCTGGAGGTGCAGGTGCACCGCGACGGCCAGGTGGCCACGCTGGTGTTCTCGGGCGGCGATGTGATCGAGCCGCTCAAGGTGCGCCCTCTGCAGGCCGGCGAGCGCAAGCAGGGCACGACGGTGCGTGCCTGGCCCGATGCCAAATACTTCGAATCCTCGGCCCTGCCCATGGGCGAGCTGGTGCATCTGCTGCGCAGCAAGGCCGTGCTCATGCCCGGCGTGGCCGTTTCGCTGATCAACGAAAAGTCGCGTGACACCCAGAGCTGGCAGTTCAAGGGCGGTCTGCGCGACTATCTGGCGCAGAGCCTGCATGGCGAGCCCGTCATCCCCCTTTTCGAAGGCGAGGGCTTTGCCGACAAGAACAACGACAGCTTTGCCGAAGGCGAGGGCGCGGCCTGGTGCGTGGCCTTCACCGAAGACGGCGCGCCGCTGCGCGAAAGCTATGTCAACCTGATTCCGACCACGGCGGGTGGCACGCATGACAGCGGCCTGCGCGACGGCCTGTTCCAGGCCGTCAAGGCCTTCATCGACATGCACTCGCTGCTGCCCAAGGGCGTCAAGCTCATGCCCGACGACGTGTTTGCGCGCGCCAGCTATGTGCTCAATGCCAAGGTGCTGGACCCGCAGTTCCAGGGCCAGATCAAGGAGCGCCTGAACTCGCGCGATGCCGTGCGTCTGGTCTCGGGCTTTGTGCGCCCGGCGCTGGAGCTGTGGCTCAACGAGCATGTGGACTGGGGCAAGAAGCTGGCCGAGATCGCCATCAAGGCTGCCCAGACCCGCCAGAAGGCCGGCCAGAAGGTGGAAAAGCGCAAGGGCAGCGGCGTGGCCGTGTTGCCCGGCAAGCTGACCGATTGCGAGAGCAAGGACATAGCCGTCAACGAGGTGTTTCTGGTCGAGGGCGACTCTGCGGGCGGCAGCGCCAAGATGGGCCGCGACAAGGAAACCCAGGCCATCCTGCCGCTGCGCGGCAAGGTGCTCAACACCTGGGAGGTGGACCGCGACCGGCTGTTCGCCAACAACGAAATCCACGATATCTCGGTGGCGATCGGCGTGGACCCGCATGGCCCCAACGACGAGCCCGATCTGTCCGGCCTGCGCTACGGCAAGATCTGCATTCTCTCGGATGCGGACGTGGACGGCTCGCACATCCAGGTGCTGCTGCTGACGCTGTTCTTCAAGCATTTCCCCAAGCTCATCGAAGCCGGCCACATCCATGTGGCGCTGCCGCCGCTGTTCCGGGTGGACGTGCCGGCGCGCGGCAAGAAGCCGGCCATCAAGGTCTATGCGCTCGATGCGGGCGAGCTCGATGCCATCATCGAGAAATGCGCCAAGGACGGCGTGCCGCGCGAGAAATGCCAGGTCAGCCGCTTCAAGGGCCTGGGCGAGATGAATGCCGAACAGTTGTGGGAAACCACGCTGAACCCCGATACGCGTCGTCTGCTGCCGGTGCAGTTCATGAATCTGGACTTTGCACAGTCGGAGGCCGTGGTCACCAAGCTCATGGGCAAGGGCGAAGCCGCCGCCCGCCGCGAGCTGATGGAGCTGCATGGCGATGCCGTGGAGGTCGATATCTAGGCGGCGTTGCCAACGTCTGCACTAGTGCTCACCAGCGGTCGATGGAGCCAGCCATGCACAAGCCCATGTTCGATGCCTCACCCAGCCAGCCGCCCGCGCGCGGCGGGTTCGCGTCTGTGCGCTTGCGACGTGCGGTGGCAGCTGCCCTGCTGGCGGGCTCGGGCTGGCTGGCCCTGGCGCCGGCGGCGCATGCCGATCTCTGGGCCTATGTCGACGAATTCGGCGTCACGCACTTTGCGGCCGAGGCGCTGGACGAACGCTACAAGCTGTTCTTCAAGGGCGAGCTCTACGACAGCAGCCAGCCGGGTCTGCAGCTCAAGCAGGATTCGGCGGCCGAGGGGCTCAACGCCCGCACGCGCATGCAGAGCTTTTTCGAGGTCTCGCCGCGCTACAAGAGCGTGAGGCCGCATCTGCAGAAAGCGGCCGAGAGAACCGGCGTGGACTACGACCTGATCAAGGCCGTGATCGCCGTAGAGTCCGGCTTTGATGCCCAGGCCATCTCGCCCAAGGGCGCTGTCGGCCTGATGCAGCTGATGCCGGCCACGGCAGAGCGCTTTGGCGTGGCGGCCAGCAAAAAGCGCAGCATGCAGCAGCAACTGGCCGACCCGGCCGTGAACGTTCCTGCCGGCGCGCGCTATCTGAGCTATCTGATGGACTTGTTCCCGGGCCGGCTCGATCTGGTGCTGGCCGCCTATAACGCGGGCGAAGGTGCGGTGCAGAAATTCGGCAAGGCGATTCCGCCCTACAAAGAAACAATGAATTACGTCAAGGCCGTCACCGGCATCTACGAGCAGCTGCAGGCAGCCCGGCCCCTGAGCGGCCGGCTGGGTGCGGCAGGCTCGGCTGGCCGCGGCGGCTCCCGCATACGCATGACTCTGCCGGGCGCGGCCTCTGCGGCCGCGGACGCGCAAATACCTTGAGTCGCCGGATCGGCGCAATTTGGAAAATCACAAAGAATTCATGAGCGATCAAACCACACTGGATTTGTCTCAACAAGCCGCTGGCGATGCACTGGACCTGGGTCAATACGCACAGCGCGCCTATCTCGAATACGCTTTGTCGGTGGTCAAGGGCCGTGCCCTGCCCGATGTCAGCGATGGCCTCAAGCCCGTGCAGCGCCGCATCCTCTATGCCATGGACCGCATGGGTCTGGGCTATAGCGGCCCGAATGGCAATACGGCGGCCAAGCCGGTCAAGAGCGCCCGTGTCGTCGGCGACGTGCTGGGCCGCTTTCACCCGCATGGCGACCAGTCGGCCTACGACGCACTGGTGCGCATGGCCCAGGACTTCAACCAGCGCTACCCGCTGGTCGACGGCCAGGGCAACTTCGGCAGCCGCGACGGCGACGGCGCAGCGGCCATGCGTTACACCGAGGCGCGCCTGTCCAAGATCACCGGCCTGCTGCTCGACGAAATCGATATGGGCACGGTGGACTTTGTGCCCAACTACGACGGCAGCACCCAGGAGCCCAAGCAGCTTCCGGCGCGCCTGCCGTTCTCGCTGCTCAATGGCGCCAGCGGCATTGCCGTGGGTCTGGCAACGGAAATCCCGAGCCACAATCTGCCCGAGGTGGCGGCGGCCTGCGTGGCCTTGATCAAGAAGCCGCAGCTGCCCGAGGAAGAGCTGCTGGCGCTGATTCCCGGCCCCGACTATCCGGGCGGCGGCCAGATCATTTCATCGAGCAGCGATATTGCCGATGCCTATCGCACGGGCCGTGGCAGTCTCAAGGTGCGTGCGCGCTGGAAGATCGAAGAGCTGGCACGCGGCCAGTGGCAGCTGGTGGTGACCGAGCTGCCGCCCGGCGTGTCGGCCCAGAAGGTGCTCGAAGAGATCGAGGACATCACCAACCCCAAGGTCAAGACCGGCAAGAAGGCGCTGAGCCAGGAGCAGACCCAGCTCAAGGCCAGCATGCTGGCCGTGCTGGACTGCGTGCGTGACGAGTCGAGCAAGGATGCGCCGGTGCGCATCGTGTTCGAACCCAAGACCGGCAAGATTCCCCAGTCGGAGCTGATCACGGCGCTGCTGGCCCACACCAGCCTGGAGTCTTCGAGCTCGATCAATCTGACCAGCATCGGCCTCGATGGCCGCCCGGTGCAGAAGTCGCTGCGCCAGATGCTGGAGGAATGGATTGCCTTCCGTTTCCAGACCGTGACGCGACGCAGCCAGCATCGTCTGGAGAAGGTGCTGGATCGCATCCACATCCTCGAAGGCCGTCAGGCCGTGCTGCTCAATATCGACAAGGTTATTGCCATCATCCGCGCCAGCGATGAACCCAAGCAGGCCCTGATCGACGCCTTCAATCTTTCCGAGCGTCAGGCCGAGGACATTCTTGAAATCCGTCTGCGTCAATTGGCGCGCCTGGAGGCCATCAAGATCGAGCAGGAGCTCAAGGAGCTGCGCAGCGAGCAGGGCAAGCTGGAAGACATCCTGGGCAGCGAGGCGACCATGCGCCGCCTGATCTGCAAGGAAATCGAGGCCGATGCCAAGACCTTCGGCGATGCCCGTCGCACGCTGATCCACGAGGAGAAAAAGGTGGTGGCCGAGGTCAAGGTGGTGGATGAACCTACGACCGTGATCATTTCCGAAAAGGGCTGGGTGCGCACGCGTCAAGGCCATGGCGTGGATGCGGGCACGCTGAGCTTCAAGGCAGGCGACAGCCTCTACGGCACGTTCGAGTGCCGCACGGTCGATCAGTTGCTGGCCTTTGGCAGCAACGGCCGGGTCTACTCGGTTCCGGTGTCGGCCCTGCCGGGCGGACGCGGCGACGGCCAGCCCGTGACGACGATGATCGAACTCGAAGCGGGTACCCAACTGCTGTACTACTTTGCCGGCAGCGAAAGCACGCAGCTGCTGCTGTCGGGCTCGGGCGCCTATGGCTTCACGGCGAGTGTGGGCGATATGGTCTCGCGCCAGAAGGCCGGCAAGGCCTTTGTCACGCTGGGCGAGGGCGAGACCCTGTGCGCACCTTCGGTGGTGCATGGCGTGCCCATGAATGCGCGTGCCGAATATGTGGAAGGCGGCGAGCAGGGCGCCGGTTTGCTCAACCCCGCCAGCCATGTGATCTGCGCCTCGGTGGGCGGTCGCATTCTGACCTTCGAGATCGCAGAGCTCAAGGCCATGCCCAAGGGCGGGCGCGGCCTGATGCTGATCAGCCTGGAAGACAAGGATCAGCTGGCCGGCGCGGCCGCCTATACGCGCAGCATCCGCCTGGATGGCGTGGGGCGCGGCGGCAAGGCGCGGACAGAGACGCTGGAGATCCGCAGCCTCAACAACGCCCGTGGCAACCGCGGCCGCAAGGGCAAGGCTGCCGACCTGGGCTTCAAGCCCCAGGCGGTGACGCGTGTGGAATAGGTGATCAGTACGCCCATGAAAAAACCGCGTCAGTTTTGCTGGAGCGGTTTTTTTTGATCGGGTTTGAAGAAGGAGTGGCAGAGAACGATCCGTGGCGGACGTTTGTGTCGAAGCCGTCAACGGTATCGCTTCGCTCTTTCTCAGAAATTGTCACGTATAGATCTTCGTTGCCGCAAATCTCTCGCGCAGCCATGTGGCCGCAGGCCCGCTGGGCCGCTGTTTGTGCCAAACCAGCTCCAAGGCCACTGGGTGCGCCCCTTCGTCGAATCGTAGCGCGGGCATGACGAGGTCCTTGGCGATAGGCGAGCGCGCGATGATGTGATCAGGGATCAGTGCCCAGCCAATTCCTTGCTTGAGGATTTGCAGGATGACCCAATGGCTTTCGACCCACCAGACCTCGGCAGCGACGCGAAGGCGGTGCTTTTCGGTTCCCTCGGACCTCAGGGTCACCATGATTTGGCGGTGACGCTTGAGTTCCTCCCAGTCGACAACGGTGTGCGCAAGCGGATGGTTGCTTCCGCAAACCAGTTTGAGCGGTACCCAGCCAATAGTGTGAAAGCCAAGTTCTGCGGGCAGCGATTCCTGGCGCCACATCACTCCGATATCCGCTTTTCCATCAAGAATCATGTTGCTGACATCCTCCATCATGGGGAACAGCAACTCCAGCTCGACATGGGGAAAGAGGCTCGCGAACTCGGCGAATAGCTCTCCCTGCACATGCTCCGGGTAGAGCTCGTCGATGGCTACGACAAGGCGCTTTTCAACATGCGCCTCGAAGCTCGCCGCAACCCCAATGAGGTGTTCGCGGCGATCGAGGATCAGCCTGGCCTCAGCCAGCAGGCGCTCGCCCGCGGCCGTCAACGAGGGGTTGCGCCCGGCACGGTCGAACAGCATCACCCCAAGATCCGTCTCCAGGTTGGAAACCTGGGTGCTGACGGCCGATTGCGCCTTGCGCAAAGCTCGTCCGGCGGCAGAAAACGATCCTTTTTCTGCCGCCGAGACGAATGCTTCCAGTTGATCCATGGATATGCTCATCTATCTGATTTTAAGATGGAAGATAACTTTTCATTATTTGATATCAAGATACATTGCACACCAATCAATGTGATTGGAGAAAAATGATGAAAACGCGCAGTCTTTCTGATCGGGTGCGGCACGCTTTGATGTTCGAGGCTATCGGGTTGATGATCATCATCCCGGCCTCGGCAGCCTTGTTCAACAAGCCCATGACGCACATGGGTGTGGTGGGTATCGGCTCTGCCACGATCGCGACGGTTTGGAATTTCACGTTCAACATCGGATTTGATCGCTGCATGCGGGAGATGTACGGCTACATTCGCAAGAGCTTCAAAGCACGCCTGCTGCACACTGTCTTGTTTGAGGCGGGACTGCTGCTGATTCTGCTGCCGTTGATAGCCTGGTATCTGAATATGACGCTACTCGATACGCTGGTGCTCGATCTGGCTATCGTCGTGTTCTATCTTGTTTACAACTTTGTGTTCAACGTCGCCTATGACCGCTTTTTCCCGGTCAGGGCAAATAGCCGCCCTCAGGTTGCTTCCAACTTGGGCGAGGCTTCATAGTTCACAGCCCGGCTTGGGCGCCAAGTCTCATGGAGGGGCTGGCTTCATGACGTGGTGCAGGTTTGAGTTGCAGTTACGGATTCCCCGCGCAATCCAGTGTCGGACTGAAGACTGAATTGGAACGCCCATCATGTCGCTTGGCTTGAGGGGTAGCCAGTCGCGCTATTCATCGAATGTCACAAGGCCTGCATCTGCAAGGCACCGAAGTCAATGTTCGAAGGTTTTCTATGAAATTCCAGAGCCGCTGGCTCACGCTTGGCGTGGTTTCAACGGCGTTGCTGCTCATCGTCATCGATATGACGGTGCTCTACACGGCGTTGCCGAGTCTGGCGCAGGCCCTGCACACCACGGCTTCGGAAAAGCTGTGGATTCTCAATGCCTACTCTTTGGTGATGGCCGGATTGATGCCTGCCATGGGTGCCTTGGGCGATCGCCTGGGCCACCGGGCGGTCTTTATCAGTGGCATGGCTCTGTTTGGACTGGCCTCCGTGATTGCAGCATTTGCTCCCAGCGCCGCTGTATTGATCGCTGCTCGTGCATTGCTTGCCATTGGCGGTGCAGCCATGATGCCGGCCACGATTGCCATTGTTCGTACCACCTTCCACGACCCCAAAGAACTGGCTTTTGCCATTGGTGTCTGGGCGTCTGTGGCCTCTGGTGGCGCTGCGGTGGGCCCGGTTTTGGGTGGAGTCTTGCTGGAGCATTTTTGGTGGGGTTCGGTTTTTCTGATCAACGTCCCAGTCATTGCTGTGGCTGCAGTGCTGGCCTGGTGGCTGGTTCCCAAGAGCGCGGGGAATGCGAGCGTCACCATCGACTTGCATAGCTGCTGGCAAAGCACGCTTGGCATCATTGCACTGGCTTATGGCATCAAGGAATTGGCCAGGCTCGATAGTCATGTGCTCCTGGCCTGGGGGGCTTTGCTTGCGGGAGCTGTGACATTGACAGTCTTTGTGCGACGTCAACTCCGGCTGCCTCAACCATTGATTGATTTCAGCTTGCTTTCAGTCACCCCCATAGCCATGGGTATTCTTATCGCGCTCGTGGCGTCAATGATGCTGATCGGCTTTGAGTTGGTGCTCAGTCAGAGGCTGCAGTTGGTTCTGGGAAAAAGTCCTCTTGAGGCAGGAGCATCTGTTCTGCCTATCTCCTTGGGGTCTTTCTTCGCAGGACCATTGGCGGGGATATTGATTGGACGCATTGGCGGTCCGCGTGTCATTGCTGCCGGCCTGGTCATGTGTGCCTCAGGCATCTGGGGATATCTTGGCTTGAACGAGGCAGGCGCATTGTGGCAAGTGGGGGTCCTGGCCTTGTGCGGTGTGGGAATAGGCTTCAGCCTGACCGCCTCCAGCGCGCTGGTAATGACGAATGTGTCAGAAGACCGCGCAGGCATGGCGGGGTCTGTAGAAGGCGTGGCCTATGAGTTTGGAGGAGGGTTGGGGGTGACTATTTTTGGCTCCCTGATGACCGCGGTCTACGTCGCGCATGTACGACACGGCGGTATAGAGGCCATGGCTGGCAGCGGCCTGGACGAGGCGTACCGAAATACCCAGCAAGGCATCCAATCTCCAGCCGTTTTACAAAGCGCAATGCAAGCGTTTGAAGCGTCTTTTGCCGCGGTTAGCGGTGTTGTCATCGCGTTGCTTTTTTCTCTCGCGCTAGTCGTTTTGGTGCTGGCTCGTCATTTACCCAAGCAGCAGACGGGCGGCTGACTCCAGGCAATAGGCAGGATTTTGAGGTTGCTCTGCTTTTGCAACAGCGCGCCGCAGCTTTGGTCCAAAGCTGTCGTTTCATAAAGTACGCGTGCGGCGGCTTTGGGGCGCCGAACGGCGACAGTCAAAATCTATGCCAAAGCAGCCCGCCTCGCTGACTCCGTTTCGGCCGCCAGGGATTAATGCTCACAGCAGGAAATTCGATTTCGACCTGGGTTGAGGCTTAGCTCGCTCCAGTCCCCGAAGGCCTGTTGATGCAAAGAGCTTTGGCAAAGCTCTTGCGCCCATTCACTGCGCTGGCACAGGCAATGCCGTGAAGGTTTGCGCTGGGGCTATTATCTGGTCGCGGCAGGCGACCAGGGGCAGGTCGCGCTGTCCCGATTCGGTGCGAGAGACCAGGGCATACAAGGTGCGCACGGCCCTGGACACGGCATCGGGCACGGCGCGCCCTTGAATCAGATGGCCCAGCAGAACGGCCGAGAACACATCGCCCATGCCGTTGGGCAGAGGGTGCAGGTCGATATAGGGCGTCTGTACCAGCCAGGACTTGTCGGCAGTCACGGCCAGCGTGGCCAGTTGGTCGGCAGGCAGATCGTCGGTGCGCAGGCTGGTGATGACGATCAGGGCCGATGGGCTGTGATGCAGTTGCGTCAGCATGGCTCGGGCCGCCTGGGTGGCCGCTTCCACGGTGCTCAGCGGCTGGCCGCCGCACAGCAGCTCGAACTCATAATGGTTGGGCGTGATGACGCTGGCCTGGGACAGCGCGCGCTTGCGCAGAAAGTCCGGGATGCCGGGGCGCACGAACACGCCGCGCCCCACATCGCCCATGACCGGGTCGCACAGATAGTGTGCCTTGGGCTGGGCGGCGCGCACCTCCTGCACGGCGGCCAGAATGGCTTCGCCCACACCGGCATCGCCCAGATAGCCCGAGAGCACGGCCGTGCAGCGCGCCAGCACGCCGCGGGCGCGCAGGCCGTCCAGCACATCCTGTACATGGGCCGGAGTGAAGACCTGGCCCTTGAATTCGCCGTAGCCCGTGTGGTTGGAGAACTGCACCGTATGCACGGCCACGGGTTCTATGCCCAGCAGTTGCAGCGGCAGCATGGCGGCGTCGTTGCCCACATGGCCGTAGGCGACATGGGATTGAATGCTGAGAACCAGCGGGGGTGCCTGCGTGCTGGGCATGAGGGCTCTTTCGTGAGTGATCGAGATGCTTGCGGCAAGCATCGCGCTGCAAAGATAAAGTGAGCTGCTTGCGCTTGTCAGTCAATCAATTCAGATGGTTTTGTATCTGAAATCTATGAATGGCAAGCGGTATTAGCTCACTTTATGTGAGTGAGCGGAAGTCTTAGCCCAGCTCTGCCATCAGCTCGATTTCCACGCAGCAGCCCAGGGGGATCTGGGCCACGCCGAAGGCGCTGCGGGCGTGCTTGCCGGCTTCGCCGAAGACTTCGCCCAGCAGTTCGCTGCAGCCATTGGTGACCAGATGCTGCTCGGTATAGCTGGTGCTGGAATTGACCAGGCTCATGACTTTGACGATGCGCTTGACGCGATTCAGATCGCCGCCGCAGGCATGCTGCAGCGTGCCCATCAGATCCACGGCCACGGCGCGGGCTGCCTGCTTGCCTTCTTCGGTCGTCATGTTCTCGCCCAGCTTGCCGACCCAGGGCTGGCCGTTCTGCTTGGCGATATGGCCGCTGAGGAACACCAGATTGCCGGTCTGCATATAGGGCAGGTAGGCGGCTGCAGGCATGGCCACTTCGGGCAAGGTGATGTTCAGGGCTTTGAGTTTTTCATAGACGCTCATGACGGCTCCAAAAAGTGCGAGGCTAAGGATCGACAAGTTTGACACAGCAGCGGGCCCGGGCATGGATCGCCTTGGCACAGTGGCCATAGCTTTTGAATTGATAGCTGCTCGCACAATGAGAGCAAATGTTTGATGCTGTTTTGATGTCCGAGACAGGGCAGGGATAGTCGCAATGCTGGGCCTGGTCGCTCCCTCCTAGCATGGCAGCATGCCGCTCCATCAGACTCCAAGCTCTCAGCGTCGCCGCCTGTCGTGGCTGGCGCCGCTCTGGGGTTGTGTGCTGGGCGCTGCATGGCAGGTGACCCAGGCCAGGCTGTGGCATCTGTCGCTCTACCAGATCTTGCTGGCTTGGGGTTTGCTGACACTGCTGTTTGCAAGCAGATGGCGTGGCAGGTCCTGGCAGAGCTGGTGGCTGATGCTGTTGGGTGCTGCCTGCTGTGTAGCGGGGCTGACGGGTTGGCGTGCACATGTTTATCTGACGCAGACCCTGCCACAGGCGCTGGAGGCGGTGGACTTGCAGGTGGAAGGCCGGATTGCCTCCATGCTGCAGAACCAGGCCAACGGCCAGCGCTGGCGTTTTGTGGTCGATAGTTCGGATGCCGGCGTGCCAAGGCTGCTGGAGCTGTCCTGGTATGGCCCGTTCGGGCAGGTGCCGAATGCCAACCAGCCTCTCGTGCCTGACTGGGCCAAAGGCGTGGCGCTGAGTCCCGGACAGCGTTGGCGCTTCACGGTGCGCGTCAAGCGCCCGCATGGCTCGCGCAATCCGCACGGCTTTGACTATGAGCTGCTGGCCTGGGAGCAAGGAGTGCAGGCCACAGGCTATGTGCGCAAGCAGCCCGCGCCCGAACTGCTGGCCGTGACAAGCCAATATCCGCTGCAGCGCTGGCGACAGGGCTTGCGCGATCGCATTCAGGGCGAGGCATTGCGCTTGCAGCGCTGGTTGCCAGGTGGCGGTGCAGAGCATGCTCAGACCGCTCTGGGTGTGGTGGCTGCGCTGGCCGTGGGCGATCAGCAGGCGATTGACCGCAAGGACTGGACCCTGTTCCGTCAGACAGGTGTGGCGCATCTGATGAGCATATCGGGCCTGCATATCACGAGTTGCGCTCCCCCTCTTCGGGGAATGCGTCCAGCATCGCATTGAGCATTGCTTTTGCTTCTGCTTGGTGTTTGTCGCTGTCGCTCAGAGTTGCTGCAAGTCCTTCGATAACTGCTCGCGTGGGGTCTATGCCAGCAATGAGTGCGATGCGTATGCGGTTCTCGACAGTGCAGGGCTTCAGGCCTTGTTTCATGTCGCTCAAGTAGTTCTCACCAATGCCCAGTGTTTTAGCTAGGGCTCGTTGGCTGCCTTCTTTCTCTGCGGCCAACTCGATAGCTTTATTCAATTGCATAGTTACTCCAAAAAATTAGTAAATCGTGTTATCTTTTGTCACCACTAGAAATTAGTAACACTACTTTTTGGTGGTGTCCATAGTTTGCCCCATCTGCAGGGGATACACGCCATAGGAGGCCACATGCAGCATTCATCCGTAGTTCAAATTCTCAAGGTCAATGATCCCCGTTCTGGCACGGGCAAGAACGGCAAAGCTTGGACGATGCAAGAGGCTGAATGCATCTTGCTGGATGCTGATGGTGCGGTGTCGCAGGTGGGCGTCTTGGACGTTCCCAAGGACATGATTGGCAACATCGTGCCCGGTACCTATACGGCAACTTTCTCTCTGGCTGCTCATTACCAGACCCGAAAAATCGAGTCTCGGCTCACGAACCTGACCCGTCTGCCCAACAAGCAAGAGCGTGCTGCGGCCGCAGACAAGGCCTGACCATGGTCACGCTCACCCCTGAACAGTTTGAGCACTTCATCCGCGTGATGATCCTCGTCGCGCTGCTGGGTGGTTTGGTGGGTGCTGTTATCTGGGACCTGATACAAGCCTCCGGGCTTGGGATGGTCTCAGGTATCGGCTACTTGTTTGACCGTCATAAGCGCATCAAGGCTGCTCGTGCTCGCGCAACTGCTCCGGCTGTGGCGGTAATGCCTGCTCCTGGTGCTCCTGACCCTAGTGACCCTCCGGGCCATTACTGCACTGAAAACTACTCGACTCATGAGTGGGTAGGTGGCGTCTGCGTTACCTGCGGTGGTCGCGCTGATTGGGGGCGTGCCTCGTGACCGACCAGGTCATCCAATGCACTCAAGCCTGCACGATCACCGTGCAGCATGAATTTGTCCTTCCCGTGCTCAATCTGACCGCGGAAGAAGGCGCAGCAATCAGCGGTGCCGTCCTGCTGGTCTGGGCTGCTGGGTGGGCCTTTCGTGTGCTCATTCAAACGCTCAGAGATACCGACGGAAATCATCAATCTGAGGAGTGAAAACCATGTTCCATCAAACCCGTTCCATCGCCCGTCGTTACGGCTCCAGCGCTGTTGTTGCTGCTGGTGCCTTGGCTGCCGCATCGGCTGCTAATGCCGCTGCTGTGGATGTGGCTGGTGTCGTGACTGACATCGGTGCGCAAGCTGCGCCCATCGGCCTGATCGGTGCTGCTGTGCTGCTGATCTATGTGGGGGTGAAGGCCTTCCGCTGGGTGCGTTCCGCGCTGTCCTGATCGGGGGCTAACTCCGCAGACCGGCCGGCTGCGGGGCTTTCGCAAAGCGTCAACGGTGGTGCTTTGCAAAAGCTGAGGGGGGTTACATGGGCCTGTTTGTCATCGTCGCAATGCTGGGGGCCGCATGGCTAATCTTCACCGCTTGATTTCGGCTCTTCGCGCTCTCGTCTTCTTGGTGTGCTGCGTGCAATCTGCATATGCTGCTACCACCTGCCCTCTCTATCGTGTGACTGGCCCGTTAGGTGATACAGGTTGGAAACTTACGCCTGGGGAGGCTTGTAGCGCTGCCTCAGGTACGTTGCCGAAAGCAGGCGCTGTTGTTAGTGATACCTACACGTTCTTTGCTGAAAGTGACGAGAAGTGCGGCGGCTCACGGACATTCGTGATGGATAACGGTTACTCAGAAACTAGCTACGTTGCTAGATCGATTACCAGGGGCTCTGGCTCCGGTGCTCAGTGTGAGCCACCTGCCGGTGATAAGGATCGCAAGTGCGCTACTGATTTCGCGATGGCGGGCTTTGGTATCGGTCAGGGTCTGGGAACCATTCGGGACACCAAGACCATGAGCGGCGTTGTGCCATCGGGTGAGATGTGCTGGCCTCATGAAAGCGCGACAAGCGGCTGCCTGGTCAATTTCGACCGTACCGGCTTGACCACCATGGCTGACGGATCCATTCAAAGTACTGGCTCTTTCTCCATGTACAAGGGCGGCGTTGGTGGTAAAGCATGCACTCTCGAAGCGCCTCAAGACCCTGGCTCGACCGTCGAAGAGAAGTGCGAGCAAAAAGGCTCCTATACCGACTCCAAGGGCACTCACAGTTTGTGTCTGGATACGCCTAAATGTGAGGGTGGCTTCATGGGTACCGTGTCCTATCTGGGTGGTGAAGTCTGCGTGAAGGACAAGGGCGGTAACGTCATTGAGACCAGCAAAGACACCATCAAGAAAAACGAGGATGGCAGTACCGACAAGGTCACGGAAAAGACCACCTGCAAGGGAAACACCTGCACCACAGAAAAGACCACCACGACCACCACCAATAACAACACCTCCAGCTCGTCCACCACGACAAAAACCGAGAGCAAAGAGGACTACTGCAAGGCGAATGCGAACGCTCAGCAGTGCAAGGGTGAGGAAGAAAAAGAAGGCAAGTTTGGCGGTAGCTGCTCTGCTGGCTTCACGTGTGAGGGCGATGCGCTGCAATGCGCGATTGCTAAGGATCAGCACAAGCGCAATTGCCAGATGTTCGATGACAAGACCCCTGAGTCTCAGCTGTATGACTCTGAGGTAGCTAAGGGCCAAAACCGTGACGTCACGAAAGACCTACCCGGAAACACTGAGGTGGACGTCTCTGGGAAGCTCAGCTCTGAGGACGTTCTGGGCGGTGGTCGTTGCATCGGAGACCTGAATGTCCAGGTTTGGAGGACTAGCGTCTCTTTGCCGTTCAGCAATATCTGCCCGTCGCTTGGCTATCTCGGCTGGGTGCTCATCTCGGTGTGTTCGCTGGCGGCCTTCCGCATCGTTTCGGGTTTCTCGAAGGAGGACTAAAAAATGCCTGTGATCGTCGCGTCCCTGCTTGGTGGTTTGTTGAATGTTGCCGGGTCATTGGTTGGCCGGGTGCTCATTGCTTTGGGGCTGACTGTTGTTAGTTATACGGGTGTCGACACGGTTTTGGGCAAGCTCAAGGCTGATGCGATTGCGGCTCTGATGGGTCTGCCACCTGATTTGGTTGCGATGCTCGGCTATATGAAGGTCGGTGTTTGTATCAGCATCATTGCGTCAGCGGTTGCTGTTCGCATGGGTTTGTCGGGCCTTGGCGGGGTCGTCAAGCGTCTGAGAAGGGTGTGACATGCTGCACGTGATTACAGGCGCGAACGGCGCCGGAAAGACCCTCAACACGCTCAAGTGGGTGCGAGAGCGTAGCCTTAAAGAAAACCGGCCTGTGTGCCATAACGGGCGGTTTGAGCCGGTGCCCGGTGGCGAGCTTTCGAGCTGGAAAAAAATCGACTTCAAGGATTGGCAAAAAGAGCCGGACGGCACGATCTTCTTGATCGACGAATGCCATAACGATTTGCCCGTGCGTGGCAGTGGCGCGGCGGTTCCTGAAGAAGTCCGGATGCTCGCTGAGCATCGCAGGCGCGGCATGGATTTCTACCTGGTCACGCAACACCCTCAGAATCTCGATAACTTCGTGCGCCGATTGGTGGGCTCTCCTGGCTGGCATCGTCACTTGAAGCGCACGTTCGGTGCTGACTTGGTGAGCTGTATCGAATGGGAAGCCGTCAATCCGAACTGTGAAAAAAGCGGTAGCGGCAAGTCCGGCACGGTCACCATGGTGGGCTTCCCCAAGGAGGTCTATAGCTGGTACAAGAGCGCCAGTCTGCATACCGGTAAGAAGAAAATTCCGCGTGCGGTGTGGACGGTCCTGGCCACGGTCGTGCTCGTGCCTGTCATGGGCTATCTGGCCATCACGGGCGTCTATAAGAACGTCACCAAGGGTGCACCACAAGCTGCGGAAACGGCTGCAGCAAAGTCGGGTTCATCAGGCGCTACAAATGCCGGTCAAACGCGTGTGGTGACGCCTTACGAATACGTGCAAAGTCATACTGCACGCATCCCTGGATTCCCTCATACAGCTCCGGCATATGACCAGGTCGCGCAGCCCGTTGAGGTGCCCTATCCGGCTGCATGCGTGACGATGCGCGATGAGTGCCGGTGCTATACCCAGCAGGCTACGCTGATCACAATGGATGAAGCCACATGCATGCTGATCGTCAAGCGTGGTTTCTTCGTTGACTTCAAAAGGCCTAACGCCGATATGCCACTGCAGCGGCAAGAGAAACCGGCAGTTACGGCTCAGCTCGCACCAGTGCAGACTGTTGTGCCTCAGACCGTGCCCATGCCTGAGCCTAGAGAGCGCTCAGCTCCGCTACCTCAGGACTCCTACTCGCAAGGCTTGGCGGCTCGCAATGCTCAAGTGCGCTCGATATTCCAGTGATGGGGGTATCGGGGGCTTGCCCCTGATGTTCACCAGTCGTTCAGGCAAGGCCGGTAGCAAGTGGCGCGCTGCCCGTCGCAGCTCAGGCAAGGCAGGCGACACGCTCGCGGGGCGCTCTGCCTGCTCGAGCTGGGCGTTTCCTTCGTGTCATGAAAAGCAAACTGCGCCTTCGGCGCTCCTGGCTCGTGTACCTCGCTGCTGCACAAGCGTGGCGATGAATAAGAGGCCAGAAGCTGCACGCTCGGCCGCACGGCTGGCGAAGCGGACGGGCGGACGGGCGCGCAGCGCCCGGCCTAATTTATTCATAGTTAACTTTGGAACAGAGCGAGTGATTGCCACTTGGCGCGTGACTGAATCGTAGAAAAAAAAGAGCCCCGCAACGGCTGGAACCGTTCGGGACTCGTGACTGCAACTAATCGGAGTAGCTGCAATGGAGCGAATCATAACTGCCCCTACGGGGGAACGCATAGTCATTCAAGGCGAAGTCCATGAGGACGCTTGGGACGTGTATGTGAAGAACGTCAACGGCCATCGGGAAATCTCTTTCCGCAATGCCGTGACCTGGTCGGAAACCGACAAGCTCGCGCCCCCTCCGTTTGATGCTGAGGCCTACCTCTCGCAGTGGGATGGTGAAGAACGCGCCTGGCGCGAAAAAGAGCTTGAGGAGGAGGCTGCGGCTAAGCGTGACAAGCAGATGAAAAAGAATGCTCAGAACGCGAAAGCTAAATGCCGCTGGTTCATCAAAGCCAATGGCTTGAATGAGCTTCTAACGCTGACCTACAGGGCGAATCAAACAGACCGCAATCTGTGCAAAAAGCACTTCAAGGAATGGGTGCGCCGGATGAAGAGCGCGCTCGGCGGACGGTTCGTCTACTGCGCCAGTTTTGAGCGTCAGGACCGTGGGGCAATGCATGTCCACATCGCTTGTCACAAGCTGCCAAAGCACGCTGTTCACAAAGACGTCAAGGTCAAGGGCTGGGAGCTGGGGACAAAGGTGTGGCGCTCTATCGTCGGCAGTGACAACGGTCTGTGCTTTGTCGGTGGTCGCAAGACCCCTCAAGGACGCGTCAAACAGCGCTCTATCGCGAAAATCGCGGCTTACGTGTCCAAGTACATCACCAAGGACTATGCGGACGCTCCAAAGGGCTCTGATCGCTACAGCCGTAGTGACTCAAAGAACGGTATTGCCTCCATGCCGAAAGCGGAAAAAGTCCGCATCTGGGGTGCGTCCCTTCAAGACATGATTGAGATGACTTTTCAGTGTGCAGAGGATGAAATCATCGTGTCGCATCGCCTGACCCTGGAACGCTTCGGAGAAGCTCGGTATTGGCTGGTGACTGAGCCCATGCCGGCTGAAATGCTCCATTAGCCTGCAAGTGATTTTGAAGAGATTTGCGCCTGGCAGAACCGCTATAAAAACTAGAGCAATCTGTTTAATTGGAGCTTGGGAATTTTCGGCATCTCGGAGACTCTGTCTGTCGAAACAAAGAGGGATTTAGATGCTGATTGGTTACGCTCGCGTCTCTACAAGGGAGCAAGAAACATATCTCCAGATTGACGCGTTAAACAAGGCGGGTGTAGAGGCTATTTATCAAGAAAAGACTAGCTCGGTTGGGTCTCGTCCTGAGCTCCAGAGGTTGCTCGCGTCTCTGCAAAAAGGGGATTGCCTTGTTGTTTATAAGATGGATCGGATCGCACGGTCTCTAAAGGATCTGCTCGCCATATTGGAGCGTGTGCAGTCTGTTGGTGCAAATATTCGATCGCTTACGGAGCCGTTAGACACTTCGGTGCCTGTTGGCATCTTTATGGTGCAAGTGCTTGGTGCGGTCGCGCAGCTCGAGCGTTCGATAATTAGGGAGCGGACTGTTGCTGGTCAGCTGGCTGCTTATCGTAGGGGAGTTCCATTAGGGCGCAGGAAGCATGCGACTCCTCCGGAAACGGTAGAGAAAATGCGCGCCTTACACGCCACGGGGGAATATACCTACCCCGCCATAGCTAAGTTGTTTGGTGTTCACGCTTCCACTGCGAAGCGTCTTATCACGGGTAAGAGCGCGAGAAAAAAGATGCCTGTACTTGGTCAGTATCTTGATGAGGATTCGGCTCACATGTGACCATGTTTGCCTGGCTGGCAGTCTTGATCGTGGGCCGTGTATGGAGGCTGAATGCGCGCGCTTGTCGTTGGATGCCTGCCCCGCGCGCGGCCCTGGTCATGGGCGTGTTACTGGCGGCGGCCTATGCCTTGTTCAGCGGTTGGGGCCTGCCTGCGCAGCGCACGATCTGTATGCTGGCTGTAGTGGCGCTGCTTCAATGGCTGGGCGTGCGCTGGCCCTGGGCCTGTGTATGGCTGCTGGCACTGGCGGTGATTGTTGTGGCCGACCCCTGGGCGTTGTGGCAGGCTGGGTTCTGGCTCAGTTTTGTCGCCGTCGGCGTATTGCTTGCTTCCAATTCAGGGGCCGTTAGCGCTGAAGCTGCAAGCGCAAAAAGACGACTTCTCGCACGCTTGAAGGAATTGTGGCGCGAGCAGTGGCTGATCTCCCTGGCCTTGGCACCACTGGGTCTGCTGCTGTTTGGTCAGGTGTCCGTAGTGGGCCTGCTGGCCAATCTGCTGGCCATTCCCTGGGTGACATTGGTGGTCACGCCGCTGGCCTTGCTGGCTGCCGTGCTGCCCATGGCGGCAAGCGCTGCCGCCGTCGCCATGCTGCCCTTGATGAGCCTGCTGCAGTGGCTGGCTGCGCTGCCCGGGGCCGTATGGGCCTTGCCGCAACCTGCCTGGTGGGCCAGTGTGCTGGCGATAGCCGCCGGACTGCTGGTGATTGCGCCTTTGCCACTCAGGTTGCGGCTGGTGGCGGCCATATTTGTTTTGCCAGCCCTGTTTTGGCCTCGATCATGGCCGCGTGCGGGCGAGTTTGAACTGCTGGCGGCGGATATCGGCCAGGGCAATGCCGTCATCATCAGCACAGCCAGCCATCGTCTGCTCTATGACGCAGGGCCGCAGTACAGCCGCCAGAGCGATGCCGGCGAGCGTGTGCTCCTGCCGCTGATGGCCGCGAATGGCATGCAGATTGATGCCATGATGCTCAGTCACAGCGACAAGGATCACACCGGCGGGGCTCTGGCCGTCAAGGAGGCTCAGCCTCGCGCGAAAGTCTGGGGCTCGGACTCGGTGATTCAAGCCCCGCAACTGGCGGGCCTGGCTCCGGTTCAGCGCTGTACACAGGGGCAGCACTGGCAATGGGATGGTGTGACGTTTGAAGTGCTGCACCCGCCTGCAGGAGAGGCCTGGCTCAATGGTCGCAAGGCCAAGCCGAACTTTGGCAGTTGCGTGTTGCGTCTGCGTTCGGCCAGCGGGCGCGTGGCCCTGTTGGCCGGAGATATCGAGGCAGCGCAGGAGCAGCAACTGTTGCAAACCAGTCTGGACGAGCCAGTGGACTGGCTGCTGGTGCCTCACCATGGCAGCAAGACTTCATCGACCGACTCCTGGGTCAGCACTCTGCGGCCGCGCTGGGCAGTGGTGCAGGCGGGTTATCGGAATCGTTTTGGACATCCGGTGGCAGCTGTGGTGCAGCGCTATCAGGCGGTGGGCAGCCAGTTGGTGGTTCAGGATCGCTGCGGCGCGGCCTACTGGAACTCTGCTCAACCTGAAAAATTGGAATGCGAGCGCTTGATTCGGGCGCATTATTGGGATGTCCATGCCGTTTCCAAGGAGCAGCCCTGAGAAACTGGCATGGGGCTTGCATTGATGCTGTACCGCCTTCGGGCGGGTGCATACATGCATGGTTGCACGCTCGTTGCCTGGCAGCTTGTCCGGTGCGGCGTCGCTAAACTGAAATCCGTGGCTTGCCTGTGTGAGCAGCGGCAAAAATAGAGAGGACAAGATGCGCACATTCGATGAGATGTATCTGAGCTTGCCCGCCGAAGGTGGTGCGGTGCGAGACCACTATCGGGACTATGCGCAGTGGCTGGGCAAGCAATCGCAGGAATATCTGCGAGCGCGCAGTGCCGAGGCGGAAATCGTTTTTCGCCGCGTGGGTATCACCTTTGCCGTCTATGGCGACAAGGACGAGAGCGGCGCAGGTACGGAACGCCTGATTCCGTTCGATTTGATCCCCCGCATCATTCCGGCCCATGAGTGGGCCAGCATGCAGGCCGGTCTGGCCCAGCGCGTGAAGGCGCTCAACTGCTTCATCCGCGATGCCTACCATGGCCAGGACATGGTGCGTGCCGGCCTGATCCCGACGGAGCTGGTGCGCGGCAACAGCCAGTACCGGCCCGAGATGGAGGGCATTCAGGTGCCCAACGATGTCTACGCCAATATCGCCGGCATAGACATCGTGCGCGCGCCCGATGAGCAGGGCAACGGCGTCTATTACGTGCTCGAAGACAATCTGCGCGTGCCATCGGGTGTTTCCTACATGCTGGAGAACCGTCGCATGACCATGCGCCTGTTCCCCGAACTTTTCGGCAAGCATGCCGTGGCACCCGTGGCCCACTATCCCGACATGCTGCTCGACACGCTGCGTGCCAGCGCACCGTCGGGCGTGCTGGAGCCCACGGTGGTGGTGCTGACGCCGGGCATGTACAACAGTGCCTATTTCGAGCATGCCTTCCTGGCCCAGCAAATGGGGGTGGAGTTGGTCGAAGGCCAGGATCTGGTGGTCGAGAAAGACGTGGTCTATATGCGCACCACCCAGGGGCTGCAGCGTGTGGACGTGATCTACCGCCGTGTGGACGATGATTTCCTCGACCCCGAAGTCTTCAGGCCCACATCGACGCTGGGCTGCAAGGGCCTGATGCGGGCCTACCGTGCAGGCAACGTCAATATCTGCAATGCCGTGGGCACGGGCCTGGCCGACGACAAATCGGTATATCCCTATGTGCCGGAGATGATCCGCTTCTATCTGGGCGAGGAGCCCATCCTGCAGAACGTGCCGACCTGGTTGTGCCGAAAGGAGGACGACCTCAAATACGTGCTCGACCACCTGCATGAGCTGGTGGTCAAGGAGGTGCACGGTGCCGGCGGTTACGGCATGCTGATCGGGCCGGCCGCGACCAAGGCCGAGATAGAGGCTTTCCGCCGCGTGCTGGTCGGCAATCCTTCGGGTTATATCGCTCAACCCACGCTCTCCCTGTCCACCTGCCCGACCATGGCGGAAAAAGGCATAGCGCCGCGCCATATCGACCTGCGGCCCTTTGTGCTCACGGGCACCGAGGTCAATATGGTGGCCGGTGGACTCACGCGTGTGGCGCTCAAGCAGGGATCGCTGGTGGTGAATTCGTCTCAGGGCGGCGGAACCAAGGATACCTGGGTGCTGGAAGATCAAGGGGGAGCTCGCTGATGCTGTCACGTACCGCAGATCATTTGTGCTGGATGTCCCGCTACACCGAGCGGGCGGAAAAAAATGCTGCAAGCATTTTTTCAACAGAATACGGCGCGCGCGTTCAGCGCGTGCGGGGTTCTCTGCCCAAGGAGGGCCTATGCTGAGTCGTACTGCCGATCATTTGTATTGGATGTCTCGCTACACCGAGCGGGCGGAAAAAAATGCTGCAAGCATTTTTTCACCAGAATACGGCGCGCGCGTTCAGCGCGTGCGGGGTTCTCTGCCCAAGGAGGGCCTATGCTGAGTCGTACCGCCGATCATTTGTATTGGATGTCCCGCTACACCGAGCGGGCGGAGAACACCGCGCGCATGCTCAGCGTGGCCTATGAAACCGCCATGCTGCCGCAGGCCATCCATGATGCGCACCGTGGCTGGCAGAGCGTGCTGTCAATCAGTGAGCTGATCCCGGCCTTCAAGGCTCAGTTTCCGGTGGTGGATCGTGAGTCGGTGCTGCAGTTCATGGTGTCGGACGAGGCCAATCCGTCATCCATCTTTGCCTGTCTGAAGGCTGCACGCGAGAACGCGCGTGCCGTGCGCGGTGCGCTGACCACGGAGTCCTGGGAAACGCAGAATCAGACCTGGCTGGCGCTGCAGCGCCACTTCGGCAAGGATGCCTGGAAAAAGGATCCGGCGCAGTTCTTCGAATGGGTCAAGTACCGCTCACACCTGTGGCGCGGTGTGTCGCTGGGCACCATGCTCAAGGACGAGGCGCTGCACTTTGTGCGCCTGGGCACTTTTGTCGAACGGGCCGACAACACGGCACGTTTGCTGGATGTGAAGTTCCATTCCATAGAGCGCGACTACCACGGCATGCCGCGCGGTCGCGCCCTGATGAACTTCGACTTCTATCACTGGAGCGCCTTGCTGCGCAGCGTCTCGGCCTTCGAGGTCTACCGCAAGGTCTACCGCGATGTGATCACGCCCGAACGCGTAGCCGAGCTGCTGATGCTGCGCGCCGACATGCCGCGCTCGTTGCTGGCCAGCATGCATGAGGTGGTCAAGAACCTGGAGCGCGTGGCCAACGACCATTCGCAGGAAACCACGCGCAAGGCCGGGCGCCTGCTGGCCGACCTGCAATACGGTCGCATCGACGAGATACTGACCACCGGCCTGCACGCCTATCTGACGCAGTTTCTCGATCGCGTCAACGATCTGGGCTCCGGCATCAGCCGGGACTTCCTGATGCCGACCTGAGGCCGGGGTCTCCAAAGCAAAAAGCGGCCCTGAGGCCGCTTTTGTCTTTCAGCGTGAAGCCGAAATTATTCGATCTCGCCCATCAGAGACTGCAGATAGTTCTGCGTGCCGACCTTGTCGATCAGGTCGAGCTGGGTTTCGAGGAAATCGATGTGCTCTTCGGTGTCGTCCAGAATCTTCTGCAGCAGATCGCGCGAAACATAGTCGCGCACGGATTCGCAGTGCGCGATACCGTCCTTGATGGTCTGCTGCGCCGCTTGCTCCAGGCGCAGGTCGCAGGCCAGGGCTTCCGGCACGTCCTCGCCGATCTGCAGCTTGCCCAGGTCCTGCAGATTGGGCAGGCCGTCGAGCATGAAGATGCGGTCCATCAGCGCGTCGGCATGCTTCATCTCGCCGATGGATTCCTCATATTCCTTCTTGGCCAGCTTGTCGAAGCCCCAGTGCTTGTACATGCGGTAATGCACAAAGTACTGGTTGATGGCGGTCAGTTCGTTCTTGAGCTGGGCTTGCAGCCAGGAAATGACTTGTGCATCACCTTTCATGGGGGACTCCTTCTCGGGCAGTTGTTGTTCGCGTCGATTGTCCATGCTTTATGAGGCAAATCAAACAAAGCCCATGCCCGCGCGAATTGGCTGCATCTGATGCGCGTTCTCGTTTAGCTTACGTACTGCCTGACTGACCTTCCTCGCGAGGTTTGACTCAGTGATGACAACAAAAGCTATGAGCGTGATTGAAGGACTATTGGCTTGAACTACCTGGTTTCGGCCCACAATAGAAAGCTGAGCTGCACAGCGGTGCGGCTTGACTTCAGAAGCCGGGAATCTGGTTTGATAGGTTTTGTAAATTAATTTGATGAAATCAATCGATTGGTTTTATTAAGCGGACCGCTCTAAACTTCATCCTGTCTTCAAACACTAACCACAAGGAAACAGCAAATGTCTCTGATCAACACTCAAGTTCAACCTTTCAAGACCGAAGCCTATGTGAACCGCAACGGCAAGGGTGAATTCATTACCGTGACTGAAGAGAGCCTGAAGGGCAAGTGGTCTGTGGTGATCTTCATGCCCGCCGCCTTCACCTTCAACTGCCCCACCGAAATCGAAGACGCAGCCAACAACTACGCCGAGTTCCAGAAGGCCGGTGCCGAGGTCTACATCGTGACCACCGACACCCACTTCTCGCACAAGGTGTGGCACGAAACTTCCGACGCAGTGGGCAAGGCCAAGTTCCCCCTGGTTGGCGACCCCACACACCAGCTGACCAACGCTTTCGGCGTGCACATCCCCGAAGAAGGCCTGGCTCTGCGCGGTACCTTCGTGATCAACCCCGAAGGCGTGATCAAGACCATGGAAGTGCATTCCAACGAAATCGCTCGTGACGTGTCCGAAACCCTGCGCAAGCTCAAGGCTGCCCAGTTCACCGCCGCCAACCCCGGCCAAGTGTGCCCCGCCAAGTGGAAGGAAGGCGCCAGCACGATCACTCCTTCGCTGGATCTGGTCGGCAAGATCTAAGCCTGATACCTATCGGCTGAGCGTGCAAGCGCTCTGAAAGCCGGACGACGTTCAGGCGAGTGCCGCCTGTCCGTCCGGCTTTTTTTCGCCCAGTTTTTGCTCTCATGGGCGGGCAAAGGCCTCAAAAGCACTTTGCTGCATTGCATCAACAACTCTAAATTCAAAGGAATCCACCATGCTTGACGATCAACTCAAAGCCCAACTCGCCGCCTACCTGGAACGCGTGCAGCAGCCGTTTGAGCTGGTGGCTTCTCTGGATGACAGCGAGACCAGTGCACAGATGCACGATCTGCTGAAGACCATCCAGTCCCTGCGCAGCGACAAGATTTCGCTGCGCACCGACGGGAGCGATGCCCGCAAGCCCTCGTTCACGCTGCAGCGCCAGGGCACGGCCACCCAGCTGCGTTTTGCCGGCCTGCCCCTGGGCCATGAATTCACCTCGCTGGTGCTGGCCCTGCTGTGGACGGGCGGCCATCCTCCCAAGGTGGAGCAGGATGTGATCGACCAGATCAAGGCTCTGGACGGCGACTTCAACTTCGAGGTCTATATGAGCCTGAGCTGCCACAACTGCCCCGACGTGGTTCAGGCGCTGTCGCTGATGGCCATTCTCAACCCCAAGGTCAAGACCACGGTGATCGAAGGCGGTGCCTTCCAGAAGGAAGTGACCGAGCGCGAAATCATGGCCGTGCCCATGGTGTTCATGAACGGCAGCGTGTTCGGCTCCGGTCGCATGACCATCGAAGAAATCGTGGCCAAGCTGGACACCGGTGCAGCCTTGCGTGACGCAGCCAAGCTGTCGGCCAAGGAAGCCTTCGACGTGCTGATCATCGGCGGTGGCCCTGCCGGCGCGGCAGCCGCTGTGTATGCGGCTCGCAAGGGCATTCGCACCGGCGTGGCGGCCGAGCGCTTTGGTGGCCAGGTCAACGACACGCTGGCGATCGAGAACTACATCTCCGTGCTGGAAACCGACGGACCCAAGTTCGCCGCTGCATTGGAAGCTCACACTCGCGCCTATGACGTGGACATCATGAACCTGCAGCGCGCCGAGAAGCTTATTCCTGCTGCGCACCCTGGCGGTCTGGTGGAAGTGCAGCTGGCCAATGGCGGCTCGCTCAAGGCCAAGACCGTGATCCTGTCCACCGGTGCGCGCTGGCGCAATGTGAACGTGCCTGGCGAGGCCGAGTACAAGAACAAGGGCGTGGCCTACTGCCCGCACTGCGACGGTCCGCTGTTCAAGGGCAAGCGTGTCTCGGTGATCGGCGGTGGCAACTCCGGCATCGAAGCTGCGATTGACCTGGCGGGTCTGGTGGCCCATGTGACGGTGGTGGAATTTGCCGATCAGCTCAAGGCCGATGCCGTGCTGGTCAAGAAGCTGCACAGCCTGCCCAATGTGACCGTCATCACCAACGCCCAGACTACGGAGATCACGGGTGCCAACGGCAAGGTCAACGGCCTGAGCTACAAGGACCGTACGAGCGGTGCCGAGCACCATGTGGAGCTCGAAGGTGTGTTTGTGCAGATCGGCCTGGTGCCGAACACCGAATGGCTCAAGGGCACACTGGAGCTGAGCAAGTTCGGTGAAATCATTGTGGATGCCAAGGGGCAGACCAGTCTGTCCGGCGTGTTCGCCGCCGGTGACTGCACCACGGTGCCTTACAAGCAGATCGTGATCGCCGCCGGCGCCGGTGCCACGGTGGCACTGTCGGCCTTCGATCATCTGATCCGCAACTAAACGGCCTTCATCGCTTGCAAGGTAAGCGATGGTAGCTATTAAAAAAGGACTGCCTAGGCAGTCCTTTTGCTTTTGAACGGCCGCGAAGAGAGGGCATGGCCGCCGGGGTCGTCAGGGCGGCAGCGTTCCTCGGGGCGGGTTGAGGACATAAGCAGCCCGTGAAAACAGGCGGCACTGCAAGTCGTAGCCTTGCGCAAGACTCAATTCCCGGTTTTGTAACGAGTTTATTTGCGGTTGAGAATTATTCGCATATACTTCTTCCATTCAGCCAGCCAATGCCGTGCCAGCTACAGGCCGCGAAGCCTCTGACGTTTCGACCTGTGGCCATTGACGTACCTATCAGAAGCCAGCTCTTTTCCATTTCTATGAATAAAGAGGGTTTCTGGTATGGCTTCCGCCACCGCTTTGCACGCCCGCGCCATGCCGGCGCCACGCTCCAATCTCCGTCCGCTGGCGCTGGCCTGCGCACTGGCCTGCGCCGCCATTTCGGCCCAGGCCCAGCAGCAATCCTCCGAGTCCATGCAGGTCGCAGCGGCCCGCGCCGACCGCAACACTCCTGTTTTGCGCGATGTGGTCATCAGTGCCTCGCGCGACGAGCAGGATGCCGACAGCCTGCCCATGACGGTGGACGTCATCGACGCCAGGCAGATGGAAGAGGAGCAGATCGGCGATATCCGCGAGCTTGCAGCCAAGCTGCCCAATGTGACCGTGCCGCGCAGTCCTGCGCGTTTCACGTTGGCCGGCTCTCCTACCGGGCGCGACCAGAACAGCGGCTTCAATATCCGTGGCCTCGAAGGTAACCGCGTGCTGATGCTGGTCGATGGCGTGCGCCTGCCGCGCAGCTATACCTTCAGCGCCAATGCCTTTGGCCGCGACTATCTGGATCTGGGTCTGGTGCAACGCGTGGAAATTCTGCGCGGTGCCGTGCCTGCGCTCTATGGCTCGGACGGCATGGGCGGCCTGGTCAATTTCATCACCGTGCAGCCCGACGATCTGCTCAAGGACGGCAAGACCATTGGCGGCCGCGTCTCGGCCAGCTATGACGGCTCGGACAACGGCAAGCGCCTGGGCGCAACCCTCGCGGGCAAGGCCAGCGATGAATGGAGTTGGCTGCTTTCGGCCGGTGTGGGCCGCTCCAGCGCGCTGGAGAATATGGGCAGCAATAACACCGTGGGTGCTCTGCGCACCACGCCCAATCCCGAAAAGGACAAGAGCCATTCGCTGCTGGGGCGCCTGGTCTACACGCCTTCGGCCGTGCAAAAACATGTCTTCACGCTGGAAAACGTGGACAAGCGTGCCGACTACGACCTGTTGAGCGCTCGCAGCGCCACCGTCACCGATTCGCGTGCCGAGACCACCATGAAGCGCTGGCGCGCTACCTGGCAGGGGCAGTGGCAGCAGCTGGATACGGCACTGGCCGACGAGCTCAAGCTGATGGCCAGCTATCAAAGCTCGAGCTCGCGCGAGTTCGTGACCGAAACCCGCACCCCGCCTCTGGCCTATCGCGAGCGCGATGTGAGCTATGACGAGGATGCGCTGCAACTGCATGCCCAGGCCGGCAAGACGCTGCGCTGGGAAAATGGCCTCAGCGGCAAGTTCAGCTATGGCATCGACTATCTGCGCGGCAAGGTGGTCAACGAGCAGAATGGCATCACGCCGCCGGCAGGCGAGAGCTTTCCGCTCAAGCGCTTCCCCGACACCACGGAAACCTCGACCGCGCTGTTTGCCCAGGCCGAGCTGCACTATGGTGCTTTCAGCCTGACGCCCGGATTGCGGGCCGAGCACTACAGCATCAAGCCCAAGCAGCAGGGCTTTGGCGGCACGGCGGTCAGCAATTCGGACTCCGCCGTCTCCCCCAAGCTGGGTGCCATGTTCCAGATGAACGATGCCTGGTCGGTCTACGGCAACTATGCCGCCGGTTTCAGAGCGCCGAATGCAGGGCAGATCAATGCCTTCTTCGAGAACCCGTTCATGTTCTACAAGAGCATTCCCAACCCCGATCTCAAGGCGGAAAAAAGCAATACCTTCGAGCTGGGCCTGCGCGGCCGCATGAGTGCGCTGCGCCTCGATGCTGCAGTCTTCACGGGCCGCTACAAGGACTTCATTCAGGATCAGGTGCAGGTTGCGGGCGAATACGGTGATCGCAACAACCCGGCCACGTTCCAGTCCGTCAATCTGAACCGCGTGCATATCAGCGGCTTCGAGCTCAAGGCCGACTATGACTGGGGCCGGTTTGCGGGCGGCAACTGGCGTACCAATGCCGCCTATGGCTACACCAAGGGTACGGACAAGAGCACCAACAAGCCGGTGGACACCATCTCGCCTCAGCAACTGGTGCTGGGCGTGCGCTATGACCGCTCGAATGTGGGCGTGCAGCTCAGCGCCTCGCACTGGGCAGGCAAAAAAGACAAGGATGCGCCTGATCTTTCCACTGGCCGCCCCTTGCTCAGCCCATCCGCGACGGTGCTGGATTTGAGTGCGCAATGGCGTATCCGTCCGGGTACGCGCCTGAATGTGGGCATCTACAACCTGACCGACAAAAAGTATTCGCGCTGGGCGGATGTTCGTGGCTTGAGCCGCACGACGCAGATTGCCGATGCCTATACCCAGCCGGGCCGCAATGTGCGCGTGTCCCTGGTTCAGGACTTCTGATTTTGTAGCTGAAAGCGCTTGACTGATAAGCGCTGTAGGTCTTTTTGACTCAAAACTGCGGGAGTGTGCCATGTCTGTTTTCGAGAACGCCGCCAATGCCCAGAGTGCTTTTGGCAGTCGCGATGAGGAATATCTGCTCACCGAGGGCGAAGCCCAGCTGGCCACGGTGCTGGCGCTGATGACCGGTTTCAGCCAGGGCTGCTGTGCGGCGCACCGCGCGCCCATGGCTCAGAGGGTCTCGACGCAACTGGCGCGCATGGCCGAAGGCCTGGACGGCTGTGAGCGCTCTGAGGACATGCGCCACTTTCTGCAAAAGCTGGAGCAGCGCTGGGCCACGGTGGCCCGGGTGCTGGCCCAGCCTGAACAAGAGCCCGAAGCCCAGGCTTCCGCTCCCCGCTTTGACGACGAATTTTCCAACCCACAACCACACTGGCATCACAGCCCGGAGACCCTGCAATGAACGCCATCACATCCCCTGAAATCCAGACCATGACTGCGGTGCAGATCCGTGAGCAATTCGCGCAAAAGCGCGAGCAAGGCCTGCGCGCCAAGGATGCGGCCGAGGCGCTGCAGCTGAGCGAAGGCGCGGTCATCGCGGCCCATGGCGGCGAACATGAACGCACGCTCAAGGCTTTGCCGCTGCGCGCCGAATGGCTGGACATTCTTAAAGCCCTGGAAGCCTGCGGCACCGTGATGGCGCTCACGCGCAACGAATCCACCGTGCATGAAAAAGACGGCATCTACCAGAACCTCTCGGCCCAGGGACCGGTCGGTCTGGCGCTGAGCCGGGAGATCGATTTGCGCCTGTTCTTCATGCACTGGCATGTCGGCTTTGCCGTGACCGAGGAGTCCGCCAACGGCAACCGTCCTGCCATGCGCAGCCTGCAGTTCTATGACGCCGCTGGCCGTGCCATGCACAAGGTGTTTGCGCGGGAGGCCACGGACATGGCAGCCTGGAATGCACTGGTGGAGCGCTTTGCCGAGCCCTCTGCAGGCTATGTGTTCCGCGAGCCTGCGGCCAAGCCGGCCGTCAAGGCCGATGCCGAGATCGACGTGCCCGCGCTGACTCAGGCCTGGACCGATATGAAGGACACGCATGAGTTCTTCGAGATGCTGCGCAGGTTCGGAGTCGAGCGCCAGCAGGCCTTCCGTCTGGTGCCTCAGTACTGCGAGCGCCTGAGCACCGACGCGGTCGCGCAGTTGCTGGGCGATGCGGCGGTGGACGGTGTCTCCATCATGGTGTTTGTGGGCAGCAGCGGCTGCATCCAGATCCACACCGGCCCCGTGAGCAATATCCAGCCCATGGACGGCAAGGACGGCGTGCGCTGGATCAATGTGCTGGACAAGGGCTTCAACCTCCATCTGCGCACCGACCTGATAGCCAATGTCTGGGTGGTGCAGAAACCCACCAGCGATGGCGTGGTGACCTCGGTCGAGGCCTTTGATGCCGAAGGCAACAACATGGCCATGTTCTTCGGTGAGCGCAAGCCAGGCCAGCCCGAGCTGCAAGGCTGGCGCGATCTGGTGGCCGGCCTGCCGCGCAAGACTGAAGTGGCGGAGGCCGTATGAGCACGCCAGACATTTCCCGACGTCAGGGTCTGCACTGGCTGGGCGCTGCCGTGGCGGGCACGGCCCTGCCGGCCCTGGCACAGACTGCCGCTGCCGCGCCAGGAGCGAAGCGGCTGGTGTCGCTCAGCGGCGCACTGACCGAGGTGGTCTATCTGCTCAATGCCCAGAGCCTGCTGGTGGGCACGGACACCACCAGCCTGTTTCCCGAAGCGGCGCAAAAAACCGCCAAGGTCGGCTATGTGCGCCAGCTCTCGGCCGAAGGCCTGCTCTCGCTCAAGCCCGATGCGGTGATCGCAACCAGCGAGGCCGGGCCTCCCGTGGTGCTCGATCAGATCCGTCAGGCTGGCGTGCGTGTATCGCTGGTTGCGGCCAGGCACAACTGGGCCGAGGTCCAGGAAAAGGTCAAGGTTGTGGGGCGCGAGACAGGTCGTTCCAGCGAGGCCGACAAACTGCTGGCCCAGCTCGATGCGCAGTGGAGCAGCGTCCAAGCGCAGGTGGCCAAGGCCCAGCGCAAGCCGCGCGTGCTGTTTGTGCTCTCGCACAGCGGCAGTCCGCAGGTGGCAGGCAAGGGCACGGCAGCCAATGCACTGATCCAGTACGCGGGCTGTGTCAATGTCATCGACCAGTTCGACGGCTACAAGCCCTTGACTGCCGAAGCCATGGCCAGCGCTGCGCCCGAGGTCATCATCAACACCACGCAGGGCATTGAAGCACTGGGCGGCGAGGCCGCCTTCTGGAAGCGGCCCGAGCTGGCACTGACTCCCGCCTATGCCAAGAAGGCGCTGGTGACGCTGGAAGCCAGCCATTTGCTGGGCTTCGGCCCGCGCCTGCCCAGCGCTGTGCAGGCGCTGCATATGCGCGCACTGCAGTGGGTGGCCTGAGCATGAGCGCAAGCATGGGGAGCGTGGCATCAAAGCCAGCAGCTGAGCTGCCCGTCGCATCGCGCTGGCGCACGCCGGCCGGCCGGCTCAGCCGCAGCGCAGCCCTGCTGCTGGGTGCGGCGCTGGTATTGCTGGCCATGGTGTGGGGTGCGGCCAGCGGGGCCTATGCCATTGCACCGGGGCAACTGCCCGGGATTGCCTGGGACGGGCTTCGCAGTTTTTTTGGCGGTGCCGTGGACAGCGGCCCCGAGCATCTGGTCTTTCTCAATATCCGCCTGCCGCGCCTGCTCATGGGCGTGGCTGCGGGTGCAGGACTGGGGCTGGCCGGCGCATTGATGCAGGGGCTGTTTCGCAATCCGCTGGCCGACCCCGGCCTCATCGGCGTGAGCAGCGGCGCGGCCCTGGCTGCCGGCATCACCATCGTGCTGGGCGGCCTGTATCTGCCCTGGCTGCCGCGTCATCTGGGCAGCTGGGCTCTGGTGGCCATGGCTTTTGGCGGCGGTCTGGCCGTGACCGCCGTGGTCTATGTGCTGGGTCAGGTCCAGGGCACGACCCGCATCGGCCTGATGCTGCTGGCCGGCATTGCCATCAATGCGCTGGCCGGCGCCGGACTGGGCTTTCTGAGCTTTGTATCGACGGACGAGCAGCTGCGCAATCTGCAGATGTGGCTGCTGGGCAGCCTGGGCGCCTCGCGCTGGAGTGCGGTGGCCCTGGTGTCGGCGGCCGTCGCCGTCAGCGCAGCGGCGGCGCTGGCGCTGGCCAGGCCGCTGAATGCGATTGCACTGGGCGAAGCCCAGGCCAATCTGCTGGGTGTGGCCGTGGAGAAAACCAAGCGCCGCGCCGTGATGGTGGCTGCGCTGGCCGTGGGCGCCGTGACCGCGACCACCGGCATCATCGGCTTCATCGGCCTGGTCGCGCCGCACTGGGTGCGGCTGATTGCCGGTCCGGATCATCGCGTGGTGCTGCCGGGGTCGGCTCTGCTGGGGGCGGCTCTGGTGGTCAGCGCCGATGCCGTGGCGCGCACCATCGTCAAGCCGGCAGAGCTGCCGTTGGGCGTGCTCACCGCGTTTATCGGTGTGCCGCTTTTCCTGGCCATGCTGCGCCAGTTCAGGAGCAAGGTATGAGTGCGCACCACAGGCTGTCCAGCCTCGAATGCCGCAATCTGGGCGTTGGCATGCTCAAGGGGCCGCGCCTGGCGACGGTGGATGTGCGGATTCCGGCCGGGCGCTTTACCGCCATCCTCGGCCCCAACGGCGCCGGCAAGTCCACGCTGATGTCCATGCTGGTGGGCGAGCGCGCGCCGCAGTCGGGGCAGGTCCTGCTCGACGGGCAGGCGCTGTCCGCGCACGCTGTGGAGGGCCTGGCGCGGCGTCGCTCCGTCATGCCCCAGGATTGCAGCGTGGCCTTTGACTTCACGGCCCAGGAGGTGGTGGAGCTGGGGCGTTATCCGCATCGTCATCAGCCCAGCAACGGGGAGGCGCAGATTCCGGCGCAGGCCATGGCGCTGACCGGGGTCGATCATCTGGCGCAGCGCAGCATCAACACGCTGTCGGGCGGCGAGCGGGCGCGCACCCATCTGGCCAGGGCGCTGGCACAGATCTGGCAGCCGCCCGCCGACGGCGCGGCGCGCTGGCTTCTGCTGGACGAGCCCACCGCTGCTCTCGACCTGGCCCATCAGCACCATGCCATGCGCCTGCTGCGCCAGTGGGCCGGACAGCAGGGCACAGGGGTGGTGGCGGTGATTCACGATCTGAACCTGGCCTTGCGCTATGCCGATGATGTGCTGGTACTGGGCGGTGATGCCGGAGTGCATCACGGTGCGGTGCTGGATGTGCTGCAGCCTGCGCTGGTGCGCCAGGTCTGGGGCATGCAGTGCGACCCGGTGCGCAGCAGCGACGGCGCGCTGCAGTATATTTTTGTAGCTGATACCGCTTTACCTGCTTGAAATTTAAGCATATTGAATTGAATTTTGAAGCCATTCATGCGCAGGCTGCTTCAGATTTAATAGCTAATGACCTGGCTGTCAATGCGTATGCACCGTCAGCGCAACCAGTTTGAGCACCAGCGGCCGCACCATCATCACGCAGAAGAACGCCACCGGCATGGCCATCGCATAGGCGCTGAACACGCGCCGCACATAGCCGCTGTCAAAGCCGGTATTGGCCGCCACGATGGTGCAGCACATGAGGAACGCCATGATGCCGGCCATGAAAAACGCGAAAACAAACGGCGTGTAACGTCTGTGCAGCTTCAGTGCGGAAAGTCTGGAGGAGAAGGAACTGGAGTATGAATTCATGGGAACGATGCTGAAAATGCATTCGGCGTCATGGCGGCTTGCGTTGCTGTGTCAAAGGCTTGAGGCCGAATGCATGGATGGGAAACAGGGTTGCACTGTAAGCATCAGCAGCGGCCGGCGGTAGAGGTCCGGGGCTTGTTGTACTCGTAAGCAGAACTTTCGAATTCAATTGGAGATACATTCGCAGTCATGCCGAATCTGCGAGCCATAGAAACCTTTGTCAAAGCGCTGGAGGGCGGCTCCATCGCCTCGGCTGCGCGCCAGCTGGGCATTTCGCCCGCCGCTGCCAGCCAGAACATCGCGCGGCTGGAGCGCGAGCTGGGCACGCGCCTGATCACCCGCACCACCCGGTCCATGGCCTTGACCGAGGCCGGCGAGAGCTATCTGGCGCGCGTCGCTCCGGTGCTCGACGAGCTCGAAAAAGCCCAGTCCGATCTCTCGTTGATTCATGGAGAGCTGCAAGGCCGCTTGCGCATTGCCTGCATGGCAGCCTTCGGCCGCCATGTGCTGGCGCCGCTGCTGCCGGCGTTTAGCGCGCTGCATCCGCGACTGGAGCTGGAGCTCTTGATCACGGACCGGCATGTGGATGTGCTCAAGGAGGATGTGGACATCAGCGTGCGCTACCGCGATGTGCTGGAGCCCGGCATGTCGGTGCGGCTGCTGGCCTCGGTGCCGCGCATTCTGTGTGCATCGCCGCAGTATCTGCAACAGCATGGCTGCCCGCAGACGGCACAGGATCTGCTTGAGCATGCCTGTCTGCTGTATCGGCGCGAGCGCGACGGCAGGCTCATGCGCTGGCCCTTTCTGCGCGATGGCCAGCGCACCGATCCGCAGCAGAGGATTGCGGCCATAGGCAGCGATATCGATGCCCTGGTGGAGTTCGCCGCTGCCGGTGGCGGCATCGCCTGGGCCGGCAGCTTCATCGTCCATGAGGAGATGCGCAAGGGGCGGCTGGTGCCTCTGGCACTCAAGCCGGCGCGCAAGGGCCAGTTGCAGTTCGAGGATGCTCCGCTGGACTTCTTCGCCTGCTTCAAAGACCGTAAATATGTGCCGGCCAAGGTCCGCGCCCTGGTGGACTATCTGCTGCAGGAGCTGCCGCAGCAGCCCGTCCTGCGTTGAGCGAGGACAGTGCGTGGCGCCTGCATTACCCGTAGTTCTTGACGCCGGCGCGGGCTAAAGGCACGGGCTAAGTAAGGGCGGCCGAGAGCCGCCTCGCAGCGAGGGCTGCGTCCCCTTGGGGGAAGCGGCGAAGCCGCTCAGGGGGAGGCTTAATGTCCCAGATGCTGCGGCAGCACTTCCTGCAAGATGGTAGTGGCAATCTCTTCGATCGACTTGGTGGTGCTGGACAGCCACTCGATGCCGCTTCTGCGCATCATGGCCTCGGCCTCGGCCACCTCGTAGCGGCAGTTGGGCAGGCTGGCGTACTTGGAGTCGGGGCGGCGTTCGTTGCGGATGCTGGACAGGCGCTCGGGCTGAATCGTCAGGCCAAACAGCTTTTTGCGATAGGGCTCCAGCGCGGGCGGCAACTGCTTGCGCTCGAAGTCTTCGGGAATCAGCGGGTAGTTGGCCACCTTGAGGCCAAACTGCATGGCCAGGTACAGGCTGGTGGGAGTCTTGCCCGAGCGGCTCACGCCCACCAGAATCACGTCGGCGCCGCTCAGGTCGGCATGAGTCTGGCCATCATCGTGAGCCAGCGTGTAGTTGATGGCCTCCATGCGCTCCAGATATTCCTTGCTCTCGCTGATGTCGGCAAAGCGGCCCACGCGGTGCAGCGACTTCTGGCCCAGCTCCACCTCCAGCGGGCGCACAAAGGTGCCGAACATGTCGAACAGCTTGCCCTTGCAGTTGGCTTCAAGGAATTCCAGCATCTCCTGATTGACCAGGGTGGTGAAGATGATGGGCTTTCTCTTCTCCACCTCGGCCACATGGTTGATCTGGCGCACGGCCTGATGAATCTTGTCCATGGAGTCCACAAAGGGGATGCGAATCAGCCTCGGCTTGCTCTCGAACTGGGCCATGATGGCCGTGCCGAAGGTCTCGGCCGTGATGCCTGTGCCGTCAGAAATGACAAAAATCGTATGGGTATGCATGGTGCGCGCAGTGATTAGGTGGGACCTGAGCAGGCAATGCCATGTCCCGGACTCTGAATCTGGTTTGAGCCACGCGACGCTCGCCGGCTCAGCCTACAATGGCGCCCATTATTCCCAAATTCAAGCCCATGCTCGTTGACGGTCAACATCCAGAACAGCAAAGCACTGCATTCAAGCAGCATGGGTTCGCGTGCCCTGGCCATTCAGCCCAGAGCCGCCTGCGTACCGGTTTTTAACTTTGGAGCTTCCCATGTCTCAACTGTTCGAAGCGACCGCTCTGGTCGTTCCGTTTGAAAAACTGAGAATGTCTGATGTCGAGTCCGTAGGCGGCAAGAACGCCTCGCTCGGCGAAATGATCTCGCAACTGCCCCAGGGCGTACGCGTGCCTACCGGCTTTGCCACCACGGCTCATGCATTCCGCGAGTTCCTGGCATTTGAAGGTCTGGCCGGCAAGATCTCGGCCAAGCTGGCTGCCCTGGACGTGGACGATGTCCGCGCTCTGGCCGCTGTGGGCGCGGAAATCCGCGCCATGGTGGAAAACCAGCCTTTCCCTGCCGATCTGGAGCAGGCCATCCGTGAGGAATTTGTTCGCCTGCAAGGCGGCAATGCCGAGGCATCGTTTGCCGTGCGTTCTTCCGCCACGGCAGAAGACCTGCCCGATGCATCGTTTGCCGGCCAGCAGGAAACCTTCCTGAACGTGGTGGGCATCGAAGACGTGCTGCACAAGATGAAGGAAGTGTTCGCGTCGCTGTACAACGACCGCGCCATCTCCTACCGCGTGCACAAGGGCTTCGAGCACGATGTGGTGGCCCTGTCCGCCGGCGTGCAGCGCATGGTGCGCTCCGACAAGGGCGCTGCCGGCGTGATGTTCACCATCGACACCGAATCCGGTTTCGAGGAAGTGGTCTTCATCACCTCCAGCTATGGCCTGGGCGAGACCGTGGTGCAGGGTGCCGTGAACCCCGACGAGTTCTATGTGCATAAGCCCATGCTCAAGGCTGGCAACAAGGCGCTGATCCGCCGCAATCTGGGCTCCAAGCTGATCCAGATGATTTTTGCCACGCCCGAGGAAAAGGCTGCAGACGGCAAGCTGGTCAAGACCACCGATGTGGCTCACGAGTTGCGCAACCGCTATTCGCTGACCGACGAGGAAGTGCAGCAGCTGGCGCATTACGCTCTGGTGATCGAGCAGCATTACGGCCGCCCCATGGATATCGAATGGGGCAAGGACGGCACCGACGGCCAGCTCTACATCCTGCAGGCGCGCCCCGAAACCGTGAAGAGCCAGGCCAAGGGCCAGGCCGAGCTGCGCTACAAGCTCAAGGGCACGGGCACCGTGCTGGCCGAAGGCCGCGCCATCGGCCAGAAGATCGGCACCGGCCCCGTGCGTCTGGTGTCCGACATCTCGCAGATGGACCAGGTGCAGGCCGGCGACGTGCTGGTGACCGACATGACCGACCCCAACTGGGAGCCCGTCATGAAGAAGGCTTCGGCCATCGTCACCAACCGCGGTGGCCGTACCTGCCACGCAGCCATCATTGCTCGCGAGCTGGGCATCCCTGCCGTCGTGGGCTGCGGCAATGCGACCGATCTGCTCAAGGCCGAAACACTGGTCACCGTGTCCTGCGCGGAAGGCGATACCGGCAAGATCTATGATGGCTTGCTGGAAACCGAAGTGACCGAGGTCAAGCGTGGCGAGATGCCCAGCATCTCCACCAAGATCATGATGAACGTGGGCAACCCCCAGCTGGCTTTCGACTTTGCCCAGCTGCCCAACGAAGGCGTGGGTCTGGCCCGCCTGGAATTCATCATCAACAACAACATCGGCGTGCACCCCAAGGCCATCCTGGACTACCCCGCCGTTGACGCGGATCTGAAGAAGGCTGTCGAGTCCGTGGCCCGCGGCCATGCATCTCCCCGCGCGTTCTACGTGGACAAGGTGACTGAAGGCGTGGCAACGATTGCCGCCGCTTTCTGGCCCAAGCCCGTGATCGTGCGCATGTCCGACTTCAAGTCCAACGAATACCGCAAGCTGATCGGCGGCAGCCGTTACGAGCCCGAGGAAGAGAACCCCATGCTGGGCTTCCGCGGTGCAGCGCGCTACATCTCGGCCGAGTTCGGTGAAGCCTTCAAGATGGAATGCGAAGCCCTGCGCCGCGTGCGTGAGGACATGGGTCTGACCAACGTCAAGATCATGATCCCCTTCGTGCGCACGCTGGGCCAGGCCAAGCGCGTGACCGAGCTGCTGGCAGAGAACGGTCTCAAGCGCGGCGAGAACGGCCTGCAGCTGATCATGATGTGCGAAGTGCCCTCCAACGCAGTCCTTGCCGAGGAGTTCCTCGAGTACTTCGACGGCTTCTCCGTGGGCTCCAACGACCTGACCCAGCTGACCCTGGGCCTGGACCGCGACTCGGGCCTGGAGCTGCTGGCCGCCGACTTCGACGAGCGCGATCCTGCCGTCAAGAAGCTGCTGGCTCGTGCCATCAAGGCCTGCCGCGACCAGAACAAGTATGTAGGCATCTGCGGCCAAGGCCCTTCGGACCACCCCGACTTTGCCAAGTGGCTGGCCGACGAAGGCATCTCGTCGATCTCTCTGAACCCTGACAGCGTGGTCTCCACCTGGCAGAAGCTGGCTGAATAAGCCTTGCGCATCGGCATGCAGACGCATCACGCGCCCGTGCATGACGATGCTGTGTCGGATGCTCCGCGACAGGCATTCGATGCTTTGGGCAATCCGGTGGAAGTCACCTTCCCGCCGGATCTGCACGATACCTACCACCTGAGACTCAAGGCCTTGCTGCTGACGGTCTGGGTGGTATTTTCATTTGGCATCTGCTACTTTGCGCGCGATATCCAGGCGCTGGTGCCCGACTGGCCCGTGGCCTACTGGATGGCGGCCCAAGGGGCGGTCCTGATGTTCCTGCTCATCATCGTGGTCTATTGTGTGGCCATGGATTATTTCGAACGCCAGCAGGCGCGTGACGAGGCGCGCAAAGCGGCTGAGGCTCACGACGCCTCCTCTGCCACTTCCGATCTTCATGCCTGAGCGGCCAGTTCTGAGCCGTGCCTATCACTGGCGGCTGCATCGCATCCTGTTTCTCTATGTGCTGGGAACGGCAGGCTTTCTGCTGACCATGCTCTGGGCCGAGGAGCGCGGGCTCTCTCGCCACTGGATCGGGCCCATCTTCCTGTTCTCCACGGTGATGGTGTACGCGGCCATCGGCGTGTATTCGCGCACCAGCGATGCCGAGGAGTATTTCGTCGCCGGCCGGCGCATTCCGCCTTTCTACAACGGCATGGCGGCTGCTGCAGACTGGATGAGCGCAGCCTCCTTCATCAGCCTCTCCGGTGCGCTTTATCTGCAAGGCTTTTCGGGAACCGGCACGCAGCCCGGCGGACTGGCCTATGTCCTGGGATGGACGGGCGGGTTCTGTCTGGTCGGTATGCTGATTGCCCCCTATCTGCGGGCCATGAATCTCTATACCGTGCCGGATTTCTTTCAGGCGCGCTATGGCGGACGTTGGCCGCGCATCATTGCTGCGCTGGCGGCCATCACCTGTTCCTTCACCTATGTGGTAGCGCAGATCTATGGCGTGGGCCTGATTGCCGCGCGGCTGACCGGCGTGCAGTTCGAGATCGGCATCATGCTGGGGCTGGGCGGCGTGCTGCTGTGCTCGTTCCTCGGCGGCATGCGGGCGATCACCTGGACCCAGGTGGCGCAATATGTGGTGATCCTGCTGGCCTTCATGCTGCCTGTCTCCTGGCTGGCCTACAAACAGCTGGGCAACCCCTGGGCGCAGCTGGCCTATAGCCAGCAACTGGGCAAGATCGGCGCCATGGAGCAGCAGTTGCTTTCCTCAGAGGCCGAGCAGTCGGTGCTGGAGGCCTATCGCACCCGCGCTCAGGTGCTGCAGGCCAAGCTGCGCGATGTGCCCAATGTGCTGGCGGCCGAACGCCAGGCACTGAGCGAGCATATCCGCGAGCTGCGCACCAGCAGTGGCAATATCGGCGCCATCATGGCCGCCAGCCGGGAGCTGGCCGCCATGCCCAAGGACGAGGCGGCGGCGCGCGAGCTCTGGAGCCATGAATTGCACGAGGCCTATGAGCGGGCCAAGCCGCTGGGCGGCATGCCGCTGCAAAGCCAGCCTTTCGCGGGGGATCCGGATGGCTCGCCGGCCGAGCAGCAGGCCTATGAGGAAAGTCGGCGCAATTTTCTGGCACTGATGTTCTGCCTGATGGTCGGCACGGCCGGGCTGCCGCACTTGCTCACGCGCTATTTCACGGTTCCCTCGGTGTCTGCCGCACGTACCTCCGTGGCCTGGTCGCTGTTCTTCATCGGGTTGCTGTATCTGGGGGCGCCAGCCTTGGCTGTACTTGTGAAGTACGAGGTCATGAGCAATCTCGTTGGCACGCATTTCGATGCCTTGCCGAACTGGATAGCGCAGTGGTCAAGGGTGGACGCCTCGCTGCTGTCGGTGGAGGACATCAACGGCGATGGCATTTTGCAGTTTGCCGAAATCCGCATGGGGGCTGACCTCATCATGCTGGCCACTCCAGAACTAGGCGGCATGCCTTATGTGCTCTCGGGGCTGGTGGCTGCGGGCGGACTGGCGGCGGCTCTGTCCACGGCCGACGGCCTGCTGCTGACCATCAGCAATGCCCTGGTGCGGGATCTCTATTTCCAGGAGCGCCAGCGCCTGGATACGCGCAAGCGCCGCATCTCCCCTGAACAGCGCGTGATTCTTTCCAAATTCGCATTGCTGCTGGTGGCCCTGTCGGCGGCGTTTGTCGCGGCGCGTCGCTCTTCGGACATTCTTCCCATGGTCTCTGCCTCCTTTTCTTTGGCGGGCTCGGCTTTGGTGCCGGCCATGGTGCTGGGCATCTTCTGGCGTGGCACCACGCGTCGTGGCGCGGTGGCCGGCATGCTGCTGGGCCTGGCCGTGACGCTTTACTACATGGCCTCGCACGTTCCGGGTCTGCAAGGGGTGCTGCCGTCGATCCTCCGTGGCGAGGCACTCTGGTGGGGTATTCAGCCCATCTCGGCCGGAGTGTTCGGTGTGCCGGTGGGCTTGGCCTCCACATTGCTCGTCAGCTGGTGGGAGCAGCGACGGGCGAGAGCTTGAAAACTCTTGATTGGATGGCCTTCAGCGATCTTTTGAATCAGGTTCAAGGCAGTTTTCTGCTGAATATCCGCCGCGAACTGATCTGGAGCATGCGCGGACCAGGCTTGCAGGAAAACCCGCTTTTCAGCTGCAGCCATAGCTGCCACCCTGCAGGGCGGAAAGCAATTCAATGCACAGAGGGCGGGGTCGATGTATCTAGTCAAAACACCCGAGGGCCAGCTGGCCTTCAAGGAGCGCCATGCCGATCTGAGCCAGCGGCTGCGCTCGGCCTTTTTGCTGTTTGACGGTCGTCGCAGTCTCATGCAGGTGCTGGAGGCGACCTCGGCGCTGGGAGTGAACAAGGACGATATTCTGGCGCTGGTCGGCAAGGGCTGGCTGGCCACAAGAGAGTCGTCCGTCGCGACCGATGCAGCAGCACAGGCCCATGCATCTTCGCTCTCAAAGAGCAGTTCGGCATCGTTGGCAGCTGCTGACGTCGACCCTGGCAGCGCCCAGAGGCGTTACCAGAGAGCCTATCCGATAGCGGTGTCCATCACGGGGGCTCTGGGGCTCAAGGGCTTCAGGCTGAATCTGGCAGTGGAGGCGGCCATGGGTTATGAGCAACTGGCAGCGCTGGCTCCGCGCATACGTGATGCTGCGGGTGACAAGGCCTATATGTCGTTGCACAGGGCGCTGTTTGAGGCGGAAGAGACATAAGCACCATCTGTGCCGAGCCTCTCGCAAAGAAAAAAGCGGCCTCAGAGAGAGCCGCTTTTTTGATGAACCAGCCTGTTTTTAGACAGCCAGCAGTTCCACGTCAAACTTCAGTGTGGCGTTGGGCGGGATCACGCCACCGGCGCCGCGCGCACCATAGCCCAGGGCAGCGGGGATCAGCAGCGTGCGCTGGCCGCCCACCTTCATGCCTTGCACGCCTTCGTCCCAGCCCTTGATGACCATGCCGGCGCCCAGGGGAAAGACGAAAGGATCGTTGCGGTCCTTGCTGGAGTCGAACTTGGCGCCTTGCACGCCATTGTTGTAGAGCCAGCCGGTGTAGTGCACGGTCACGTTCTGACCGGCCTTGGCTTCGGCGCCTTCGCCCACGACGGTGTCTTCGTATTGCAGGCCGGAGGCAGTAGTGTTGAATGCCATGATGATTTCCTTTCAGCGCAAAGCAGAAAAAGGCGATGGAAAAAAGGGCCCGCCAAGCACGCTTGGGGCCCTTGGATGATAGTGGTGCACCCGCTTGCTGCCAGTCCCCCGGCCGCAACAGCGGCAAGGTTTACTTCTTGGCGCGCGCGGCAACCCAGCGGTTGGCAAAGGCTTGTACATCGGACAGGCGCTTGAGCAGATCCTGCCCGGTCAGGGTGACGGTGTAGCCGTCGCTGCCATGCTCGAGCAGGCCGCACTCGCGCAGCTCCTTGATACGGGTGTTCAAGGTGTTGGGGGTGATGCCGCCCACACTGTCTTGCAGCAGTCGGAAGGTCTGGGGATGACCATCCCGCAAAGCCCACAGCACGCGCAGCGCATAGCGGCATTCGAGCTTCTCGAACAGCTGGTTGATGGCGGCGTTTTCCTTGGAGCTCATGGACGCTTCTCCTTGCGCAATGATGTTGTCGAGCTGGGCGCACTAGGCGCTTTCAGTGCCATGTCCAATGGACTATAGCGGTTAATTTATTTTGCTACAAGTTTAGTAGCTTCAAATCTTCGACTGCAACGCCTTGAAGTGATAAAGGCCACAAACAGCGCGCAAGTGTTGCGGGTCAGCCACGAATCAGGGAGAAGACTCGCTTGCTTCAGGGTTTGTAGCAATAGGGGCAGGGCTGAAGCAGCCCTGGGGACAGGGTGGCGAGCCATGCCGGAAGTGTTAGTACTGGCTTAGGTGTTTCTGGGTGTAAAAATTGACTCTGACCATTGATTTGTCAGAGCAAGCAGCTATGGAAATCATAGTTCCTGCTTTTGTGCCGGCATTTGCTTGAGTTGCACCAGCACCTGCAGCAGACGGTTGATCGGCGTGGCAATGCCCAGGGCCTGACCGCGTCGCACCACATAGCCGTTGAGATGGTCGATTTCCGTGGTCTTGCCCCGCGCCAGATCCTGGGCCGTGGAAGAGAGCTGCCGGGGCATGGTGCGCGCTATGGCTGCTACAGCCTCGTCCACGGAGGCCGGCAGCAGCACGCCGTCGGCCAGAGCTACGGCCTTGCATTCGGCGGCAATATCCTGCATGACGGCGGGTACGCCCTGCTGCGCGATCAGCCAGCCATAGGGCTGCTGGGTGAGGGCGGAGAGTGCGTTGTACACGCAGTTGATGATGAGTTTTTGCCAGAGTGCGGTCAGCACGCCGTCCGAGGTCTGGGTGGGGATGTTTGCTGCGCTGAACTGGAGTGCAATCTCGTCACCCTGCGGACAGGGCGCGATAAGCAACTCGCCCCGGCCGAAGTGACGCACATGGCCTGGGCCGGCCATGGCGGTGGCGACATAAACCACGGCAGCAGCCACCGGCTGCTGACCCAGTACCAGGCGCAGGCGCCGGTCGTTGTCCACACCGTTTTGCAAGCTCAGTACCTGGGTGTGCGCTGCCAGGTGGGGTTTGATCTGTGTAGCCGCTGCTTCGGTGTCGGTGGATTTCACGCAGAACAGCACCACATCGGCGCCTGCCACGGCACTGGCTTCGGTGCTGGTGGTGATGGGGATGTTCAGATCTTCTGTCGCCGTCTGCAGTCGCAGCCCGTGCTGGCTGATGGCCTGCATATGCGATGCTCTACCGATCAGCGTGACCGGGTGGCCGGCGCGTGCCAGCAGAGCACCAAAGTAGCAGCCCACCGAGCCCGCACCCATGACGGCAATGGACAGACGAGGGGAGGCGGCGGTGTGGTTGACCATGTTCATGCGGCTATCTCGCAAAGAGGCTCAGCTCTTGAGCTTGAGCAGATAGGTCATCAGCTGGGCAGTGGAGGTTTCGACCTCCAGAAATTCATGCAGTGCCTTGCCGGTTTGCCAGGAAGAGTTCCAATTATTGCTGACCAGGGCTTGCTTCCAGCTGTCCTGGTTGCTTGCATGGTCGATAGCGGCCAGCAGTTGCTGGGCGCGTTCTGCCGGCAGATTCTTGCCTGTAAAGATGGCACGCCAGTTGGACATTTCAGCATCCAGACCCTGGTCGCGCATGGAGGCAATGCCGAACATGGCACGGCGTGACGAAACACCGAGGGCGCGCAGTTTGCCCGCCTGCAAGGCTTCTCTGAACTCGCTGTAACCAGAGATTCCCACCTGCACCTGCTTTTGCAGCAGGGCCTGGAGCACATCGTTACCGCCGGCAAAGGGTTTGTATTGCAGTTGCTCCGCATTGGCCTTGGCCAGGCGGGCCAGCATGCCTGCGTACATATGGTCCACACCGCCTGCAGAGCCTCCGGCAATGGTCAGTGCCGGCAGGTTCTCGCGCATGGCCTTGGCCAGTGCCTTGGGGTTGGCAAGCGGCGAGTCGGTGGGCACGGCCACTACCAGATAGTCGCTGGTCAGGCGCGCAAGGGGCTGTACCTGCTGCAGCGCGGCCGAATTCTTGTTCAGCGCCAGGGCGCCGACCATGACCATGCCGCCGATCAGCAGGCAGTTGGGGTCGCTGCCATAGCGTTTGGTGTACTCGGCCAAGCCTATGGTGCCGCCCTTGCCGCCGATGTTTTCATAAACGACCTTGTCCACCGTGCCGCTGCTGGTCAGCGCGGTGCCCAGGGCGCGGCCGGTCTGGTCCCAGCCGCCGCCGGGGTTGGCGGGGATCACGATACGCAACTGCGTGCCAAGGCGCTGAGGCGGATTGGCGATGGCAGCAAAAGGTGTAGACAGCAAGGCAGCGGAATAGCTTAGCCAGTGGCGACGTGTCAGGGCATTGTTCGCGTGGGGGGTATTCATGTCTGTCTCCGTTGTTATGTGTCTTTTGGTGAGTTTGGCCGCAAGCGAAGGCTTGCTGACCTGGGCTGCATGCGAAAAAGCCCCGACCTGGGGCAGGTCGGGGCTTTGAGTAGCAGGGAACCGGCGCGCCGGTTCCTCGGACTGACTTTACAGCGAGTCGATGAAGCTGCGCAGCTTGTCGGAGCGCGAGGGGTGCTTGAGCTTGCGCAGCGCCTTGGCTTCGATCTGACGGATGCGCTCGCGCGTCACGTCAAACTGCTTGCCGACTTCTTCCAGCGTATGGTCAGTGGACATTTCAATACCGAAGCGCATGCGCAGCACCTTGGCTTCGCGAGGCGTCAGGCCGTCGAGAATGTCCTTGACCACATCGCGCAGACCGGCCTGCATGGCGGCGTCGATAGGCGCCGTGTTGTTGCCGTCCTCGATGAAATCGCCCAGGTGGGAATCGTCGTCGTCGCCGATGGGGGTTTCCATCGAGATCGGCTCCTTGGCGATCTTCATGATCTTGCGGATCTTGTCCTCGGGGATCTCCATCTTGGCTGCCAGGATGGACGCATCGGGCTCGAAACCAAACTCTTGCAAGTGCTGGCGCGAGATGCGGTTCATCTTGTTGATGGTCTCGATCATGTGCACGGGGATACGGATCGTGCGGGCCTGGTCGGCGATGGAGCGCGTGATGGCCTGACGAATCCACCAGGTTGCATAGGTCGAGAACTTGTAGCCGCGACGATATTCGAACTTGTCCACGGCCTTCATCAGGCCGATATTGCCTTCCTGGATTAGATCCAGGAATTGCAGACCGCGGTTGGTGTACTTCTTGGCGATGGAGATCACGAGACGCAGGTTGGCCTCGATCATTTCCTTCTTGGCATCGCGGCTGGCGCGCTCGCCGCTGTTCATGCGCTTGTTGATGTGCTTGAGCTCTTCCAGAGGCACGACCACGCGGGCCTGCAGGTCGATCAGGTTCTGCTGCAGCTCCTGCACGGGCGGAATATTGCGCTCCAGCACGGCGCTGTAGTTCTTGCCTGCCGCCACTTGCTTGATGACCCAGTCCAGGTTCAGCAGGTTGGGCGGGAAGTCCTTGATGAACTGCTCCTGGGGCATGCCGCACTTGTCAACGATGATCTTGCGCAGCTCGCGTTCCTTCTTGCGCACGTCGTCCACCTGGGCGCGCACCAGATCGCAGAGCTTTTCAATCGTCTTGGCTGTGAAGCGAATGGTCATCAGCTCTTCGGTGATGGCCTTCTGCACCTTCATGTATGCCTCGGTGCCGTAGCCTTCCTTGTCATACACCTTGTGCATCTTGTCGAAGAGCTCACGCATGGAGTCAAAGCGACCCAGGGCTTCGTTCTTCAGCTCTTCGAGCTTCTTGGTCAGAGCCTTGGAGCCGCCCTTGCCGTCATCGTCGTCTTCTTCGTCGTATTCGTCGAAGTCTTCTTCGGCCACATAGTCGTCGTTCTCGTTGGCATTGACGAAGCCGTCCACCACGGTGGAGATGACAACCTTGCCTTCGCGGATTTCCTCGGCCATGTTGAGGATTTCGGCGATGGTCGCAGGGGAGGCCGAGATGGCTTCCATCATGTCCATCAGACCGCCTTCGATGCGCTTGGCGATTTCGATTTCGCCTTCGCGTGTCAGCAGTTCGACGGTACCCATTTCACGCATGTACATGCGCACGGGGTCGGTGGTGCGACCGAATTCTGAGTCCACGGTGGACAGAGCCGCTTCGGCCTCTTCTTCCGCTTCTTCTTCGGTGGTGGCCGACTGGCCGGTGTTGTTCAGCAGCAGGGTTTCCGCATCGGGAGTCTGCTCGTACACGGCCACGCCCATGTCGTTCAACATGGAGATCACGACTTCCAGCGTTTCGGCATCGACCAGCTTGTCGGGCAGGTGGTCGTTGATTTCGGCGTGGGTCAGGTAGCCGCGGGTCTTGCCCAGCTTGATCAGCATCTTCAGACGCTGACGGCGGGTGTTCATTTCCTCTTCGGTCAGAACAGTCTCGTCCAGGCCGAATTCCTTCATCAAGGCGCGTTCCTTCGCCTTGCTGATCTTCATGCGCAGAGGCTTGGCCTTTTCGGCAGGAGCAGCAGACGCTTCGGTTGATGCCTCCTCTTCGACTTCGCCTTCCAGATCGCTGTCGATATCCGACAGGTCTGCATCATCCATGTCCTCGTCGGCCTCCTTGGCCTTGGGCTTGCGACCGCGCTTGGCGGGAGCCTTGTCGGCATCGGCACTGGCAGCAGGGGCCTTGACGGCGGCTGCCTTCTTGGCAGCAGGGGCCTTTTTGGCGACAGTCTTCTTGGCGGCAGGAGCGGCAGCTGTGTCGTCGTCTTCTTCGGCCTTCTTGCGGCCGCGCTTGGGAGTTGCCTGCGCCAGCAGCGCATCGGCCATGGCTTTGAGTTCGGCTTGTGACTTGGTAACCACGGTGGTGTCTTTCTTTGCTTCGGCTGCAGATGCAGCACTCTTCTTCACAGCAGGCTTGCTGGCACTGGCCTTTTTCGCGGGCTCTGCTGCGGAAGTGGAAGTTTTAGAGGTCTTGGGCTTTGCTGAAGCTTCTGGGGCCTGCTTGGACTTCACGGACTTTGAAACGGGCATGAACACCTCTCACGGTACGAACACACACAAACACACAAAGGAAAACGGAAAATGCAAACAAACGCCATGAAAGCTGGCGCAAGAACAGGTCTAGCCTGTCCGGTGGAGCACAAAGACTCCATGGCAAGATGTTGGGGCGATCATTTGGTATGCAATCCTTGCGAGAAATGGGCCATGCAGTTGCTGCCATCACGTGATTTCTTCACGGTGCCCGGGTCGGAGGTGTTGCTGTCGCTCTTGCCTATATCCGCTAAATTATACCTTTTTTAAAGATGTCAAGAGGTGGAGCTAATAATTACAGATAAATTTTTTCGCCGCTGTTGAAACTCAATGTAACGTCTTGCGGCTGTGGGGTCTGTAGCAATTTCCTTGAGAGCCTTGGCTTCTTCGCGCTTGAGGTGATCCACCAGGATCAGATTGAGCGTGCCGCGTAACTCCTTGCGCAACTCGTCCACTTCGCCTTCAGGGTTGGCATGGGCGCCGCTCATCAGCTTGTGGGCCAGCGGCTCGCAGGGTGAGCCTTGCAATTGCTCGCGCAGCACTGCCCAGGAGCGCGGCCCGGATTCGGTGAACTGGGCCTCCAGCCAACGGAACAAGGGGGCATGGCTTTGGTTGCAGCGAGCCAGGGCATCGAAATCCTCATGGGTCATCTCTTCCATGAACTCCATGTGACACATCAGCAGGCGTGCGGCCTGGTCTTCGCGGCTGACCGGCGTGGGGCGCGGGCCCAGTTGTGGCGGGTTCCAGTCCTCGCCCTTCTTGCCCCAGGGCTTGCGCTGGCGGCCGAATTCCTTGCGGCCCGACCAGTTGCCACCATCGCTGCCTCCGCTCTGGCTTGGGTAGGAGGGGCTGGGTGCACCTGCGTCAGTCCAGTCGGGAGCGCTTTCCCAGTTGCCCGCAGGAGCATCCCATTCCGGTGCCTGAGGGCCGGGGGGCGCAGGCGCGCGGCGGGCAATGGGGGCGGTGCGTGCCGCCTCCTGCGCCCAGATATCGGAGAGGTCGCGCGAGTCCAGCTGGGCCAGGGCTGCGATTTCGGAGAGCAACTGGCGCTTGAGCGCGCCGTCGGGCAGCAGCGACCACAGCGGCCGGGCGTTGCTGGCCATGTGGGCACGGCCTTCTGTCTGTCCCAGATCGCAGCCTTCGCTGGCCGATTCGATGAGAAAGCGGCTCAGTGGCGTTGCATCGCCTACATAGCGCGAGAAGGCCTCGGGGCCGAATTCGCGGATGAAGCTGTCGGGGTCGTGCTCCGAAGGCAGGAACAGGAATTTGATGGAGCGCGTGTCGGTTGCCAGCGGCAGGGCTGCATCCAGAGCCTTGCGCGCGGCGCGCCGGCCCGCGCCGTCGCCGTCGAAGCTGAAGACCACGGCATCGGTGAATCGAAACAGCTTTTGCACATGCTCGGGCGTGCAGGCCGTTCCAAGCGTGGCCACGGCATTGGCAAAGCCGAGCTGGGCCAGCGCCACCACGTCCATATAGCCTTCGGTGACCAGGGCGTAGCCCATGTCGCGCAGGGCCTGGCGGGCCTCGTAAAGGCCGTAGAGTTCGCGGCCCTTGTGGAAGACCGGGGTTTCGGGCGAGTTCAGGTACTTGGGCTTTTCATCGCCGAACACCCGCCCGCCAAAGCCTATGCACTCGCCTTTGACATTGCGAATCGGGAACATCAGCCGGTCGCGAAAGCGGTCGTAGCGGCGGCTGTCGTCCTCGCCGACGATGACCAGCCCGCATTCTTCGAGCTGCGGGTTGTCGTACTCGGCAAATACGCTGGCCAGACCATGCCAGCCTGCAGGGGCATAGCCCAGGCCAAAGCGCTTGGAAACTTCGCCAGAGACGCCGCGCTTTTTCAGATACTCGATGGCTTTCGGAGCTGCCTTGAGCTGCTTGCGATAGGACTCGCCGGCTTTTTCCAGCAGATCACTCAGTGTTTCCGCCTTTTGCTTTTGCTGAGCCTGGCGCTGGCGCTCGGCGGGACTGATGTCGTCCTGCGGCACTTGCAGACCGCATTGGTTGGCAAGCTCCTGCACGGCTTCGACAAAGCCCATGCCGGCATGCTCCATCAGAAAGCCGATGGCATTGCCATTCTTGCCGCAGCCAAAGCAGTGAAAGAACTGCTTGCTGGGGCTGACGGTGAAAGAGGGCGACTTCTCGCTATGGAACGGGCATAAGCCCATGAAGTTGGCGCCGCCCTTTTTGAGCTGTACATAGCGGCCCACGATGTCGACGACGTCGACGCGGGATAGCAACTCTTGGATAAATGATTGGGGAATGGCCACCCGCGTATTCTGCCTTTTTCGGCAATGGCCGAGGGCGCGGCAGGAATGGAGCAGGCGGGCAAAAAAAAGCCTGCACCCATGGGTGCAGGCTCAGGTCTCCTGATGCCTGGGTCATTGCCAGGCTCTCCTCTAAAACGTCTCCTCCGCCACTCAGTCTTGAGGCTTGCGACCGGCTCCGTGCGGGCAGAGATGCCGGTCTTGCACTGCCAGTGCAGGCAGTCATGTACTCAAAACATGTGCGCATTCTAAAAGCGATTCGAAGTCCTGGTGATTGGTCTGTCAGATAAATGATGTCTTGTAGATGACTTGCATGAGTTGGCCCTGCCTGGGGAATGAGGGGATTTTTCAATGGAATCCCATGTGGTTGATTTCAAATGAATTTATCGATTTTCAGAAGCTGTTGAAAGTACTGTCTCGCTGAATGACCTTTTGCATTGCTCTGGTTTATCTGCGCATGTCACATGCCACATACCGGTTTGCTGGCGCGGTGCGGCCATTTCGGGCGCAACTGCTTGATCACGATCACAACAGGCCTGCATGGCGCTCGGTTGTAAGCCTGGCGTGACGGATGCTGGAGTACAAAACGCTCAGGAGACAAACATGACAAGTTCTTTCGATCTGAACCTCGCCCCAAATACCGCCAACCATGCCGCGCTGACGCCGCTGAGCTTTATTGCCCGCACGGCCGAGGTCTACCCCGAGCGCCTGGCCATTGTTCACGGCGACTTGCGCCAGAGCTGGGCGCAAACCTATGCGCGCTGCCGTCAGCTGGCCAGCAGCCTGCAGAAAATCGGCATCGGCAAGAACGACACCGTGGCCGTAATGCTGCCCAATACGCCACCCATGGTGGAGGCGCACTTTGGCGTGCCCATGGCCGGTGCCGTGCTCAACACGCTCAATACCCGGCTCGATGCCGAGACCCTGGCATTCATGCTGGATCACGGCGAAGCCAAGGCCTTGATCGTGGACCCCGAGTTCGCGCCTCTGATGGCCAGGGCGCTCAAGCTGCGCCAGAGCACCGCGCCCATCCATGTGATCCAGGTCGAGGACAGCGTCTATGGCGAGGCGGCCGAGCAAATCGGTGCCACCGACTACGAGAGCTTTTTGGCCCAGGGCGATGCGGGTTTCGACTGGCAATGGCCCGGCGACGAATGGGATGCGATTGCACTGAACTACACCAGCGGAACCACGGGCAATCCCAAGGGTGTGGTCTATCACCATCGCGGCGCGCACAACAATGCCATCAGCAATGTGCTGGAGTGGGACATGCCCAAGCACGCCGTCTATCTGTGGACGCTGCCCATGTTCCACTGCAACGGCTGGTGCTTCCCCTGGACGGTGGCCGCACGCGCTGCGGTCAATGTCTGCCTGCGCCGGGTGGATGCGCAGGCGATTTTTGACGCCATTCGCAACCATGGCGTGAGCCATTACTGCGGCGCGCCCATTGTGCACAGCCTGCTGGTGAATGCGCCGGCTGCCATGAAGCAGGGCGTGCCCGCAGGCGTCAAGGCTATGGTGGCAGGGGCCGCGCCACCCGCATCGATGATCGAGGGCATGGAGGCCATGGGCTTTGACATCACCCATGTCTATGGCCTGACCGAAACCTATGGCCCAGCCACGGTCTGCGCCAAGCATGAAAGCTGGAATGCGCTCGATATCGGCGAGCGCGCCCGTCTGAACTCGCGCCAGGGCGTGCGCTACCACCTGCAACGCTCTGCCGCAGTGCTGGACCCCGAAACCATGCAGCCCGTGCCGCGCGACGGCCAGACCATGGGCGAGATCATGTTCCAGGGCAATATCGCCATGAAGGGTTATCTCAAGAACCCGCAGGCGACGCAGGAGGCTTTCCGCGGCGGCTGGTTCCATAGCGGTGACCTGGCCGTTCAGCATCCCGACGGCTATATCCAGATCAAGGACCGCAGCAAGGACATCATCATCTCGGGAGGCGAGAACATCTCGTCCATCGAAGTGGAGGATGTGCTCTACCGCCACCCCGCCGTGCTGGCTGCGGCCGTGGTGGCCAAGCCCGACCCCAAATGGGGCGAGACGCCCTGCGCCTTCATCGAGCTCAAGGCCGGAGCCGAGACCACGGCCGAAGACATCATTGCCCACTGCAAAAAGCATCTGGCCGGCTACAAGGTGCCGCGCGCCGTGGTGTTTGGCGAGCTGCCCAAGACCAGCACGGGCAAGATCCAGAAGTTCGAGCTGCGCAAGCAAGTAGGCTCGGCTTCAGCTATCTCGGTTTGAGATCTGGCCGTAAACAAAAAAGCCCGGTGCTCCAGCTCTGTGGGCAGCGGGCTTTTCCGTGTCTGTCAGTTCAGTAAATTTGATAGCTGCTAGCGCCTGCTATTCATAGAGCTTTGATGGCTTTCAATCTGAAATCTATGAATAGCACGCGCAAGAAGCTCTGAATTGGATAGCGCCAACTGGGGCGGCGCGTCAGGCCAGCTCGGGCGGCATGCGCTGCCAGCCTTCGGGCGTCACACGCAGCACCTCGGCGCGACGCGTATCGGCATCGATATGCCAGTCGCTGAGCACGATGCGCCACTGCTGCCTGCCCAGTGCGTGATCGGCGGGCTGATGAGTGTGGCCGTGAATCAGCCAGGGCGCTTGCGCGGCCTGCATCCAGGTGGCACTCATCTGCGCGTCGGCATCTGCGTAGGGCGCGCCGCTTTGCTTGCGTTGCTCGCTTTCGCTGCGTGCCGATCTGCCGATCGCGCGGCGCACGGCCAGGGGCTGGGCCAGCAGTTGCTGTTGCCAGGCGGCGGAGCGCGAAACAGCGCGGAATTGCTGGTAATCCACATCGTCAAGGCACAGCGCATCGCCATGGCTGAGCAGGATGCTGGTGCCTGCCCACCGCAGCACCGTGGGGTCGCAAAGGCCGGTCATGCCGCTGCGGCGCAGAAATTCGTCACCGGCCAGAAAGTCGCGGTTGCCGACCATGAAGAACAGCGGGCGCTGCTGCGCCGCCTCGCGCAGCACGGCAGCGCATTCGGCTTCGAAGCTGCCGGTTTCATCGAGTGCATCGTCACCCACCCAGACTTCAAACAGATCGCCGAGGATAAAGATGGCGTCGGCCGTGCTGCGTGCCAGATAGCTGCGCCAGGCTTCAACCGTCTGCGGCTCGGACGGCTGCAGATGCAGATCGGAAATGAAATCAAGCGTGCGCCAGTGGGGCTCAGCCTGGAGCTGCGCGACTTGAGGAGCGGCAGTGCGTGGATCAGAAGATTCAGCCATGAATGAAAAGTGCGCAGCCTGAAAACAATAACGGCCTCACAAAGAGACGGCAAGCAAGGGCCGCCCCGCAGCGAGGCCGTCGTCCCCCTCCGCGAAGCAGAGAGGGGGAAGGCGCGTTAGCGCCTCAGGGGGAGATTACAGTGCCACGGCCTTGTCGATCACCACGGCGTCGAAAGGCACGTCGTCGTGGAAGCCCTTGCGAGTGGTGCGCACCTTCTTGATGGCGTCCACGACTTCTTCACCCTTGACCACCTTGCCGAACACGGCATAGCCCCAGCCCTGGCCGGTGGGAGCGGTGTGGTTCAGGAAGCCGTTGTCCACGGTGTTGATGAAGAACTGGGCGGTTGCGCTGTGAGGATCGCTGGTGCGAGCCATGGCAATCGTGTACTTGTCGTTCTTCAGGCCGTTCTTGGCTTCGTTCTCGATGGGAGCAGCGGTTTCCTTCTGCTTCATGTCGGCTGCGAAACCGCCGCCCTGGATCATGAAGTTCTTGATCACGCGGTGGAAGATGGTGCCGTTGTAGAAGCCCTGATTCACGTAGTTCAGGAAGTTCTCTGTGGACTTGGGCGCATTCACGGCGTCCAGTTCCAGGGTGATCACGCCCTGGGTTGCGGTGTCAGCCACGTTGATGGTCACGTGCAGTTCGACTTGGGGATTGCTCATGTCTGTGCTTTCTAGAGGATGGAGTAAAGAGGCGGGCGCGGCCCGGCAGGTGCAGCGCCGCCGGGGTGTTTACTTGATTTCGGTGGCGGAGAGGATTGTTACCGGCGTCGTGGGCACATTCTGGTGCATGCCACGGTTGCCCGTAGCCACGGCGCGGATTTTGTCCACCACATCCATGCCCTTGACGACCTTGCCGAAGACGGTATAGCCATGGCCGTCGGGCTTGGGGGCATTGAGCATGTCGTTGTTCACCACATTGATGAAGAACTGCGAGGTGGCGGAATTGGGGTTGCCGGTGCGTGCCATGGCAATCGTGCCGCGGTCGTTCTTGAGACCGTTGCTGGCTTCCAGCGGAATCGGGGCGCGTGTGGGCTTTTCGTTCAGATTGGCGTCCATGCCGCCACCCTGGATCATGAAGCCGTCGATGACGCGGTGGAACACCGTGCCGTCATAGTGCTTGTCACGCACATACTGCAGAAAATTGGCGGCGCTCTTGGGGGCCTTGGCATCGTTGAGCTCGACCACGATATCGCCCATGCTGGTCTTGAGCTGCACCTTGGATTGCGCCTGGGCCAGGCCGGGGGTTGCAAAAACAGTGGCTGTCAGCGCAATCGCGGACAGGGCCTTGAGGCTGTTTCGACGGAAATTCAGCATGGTCATATTCCTGGGTAAGTGGGCCTTGGGCAGGGCCGCAGGGATGGCGGCTGCGAAAAACAGGCTTGAGGCAGCTGAGGGCGCCGGCCTGCTTCACAAGAGGGAGAAGGGCGGCGATGGCAAAAAACGGGTTCAGCGCTGTGCAGGCTGGGCCGGGGCAGGCGTTGCGAGAGAGGCCGCAGGCTGCAGCAAGTCCTTGAGCTGCTTGAGCTTGGGGTTCAGGGCTGCTGGGCGGCCGCCCTTGGCCAGGGACTGCGCATAGGACTGATAGGCCAGGCGGGCATAGATATCGCCCAGGTTCTCGTGCGCCACGGCATAGTTCGGATTGTTGCGCACGGCGGCTTCGAGCGCTGCTCGGGCGCGATCCAGGTCACCCTGGCGTGCATAGATCACGGCCAGGTTGTTATAGGGCTCGGGCAGCTCGGGATAGTCCTCGGTCAGCTGGCGAAACGCTGCAATCGCGTCCTCGGTCTTGCCGTCATTGCTCAGCGCGATGCCGCGCAGAAAACGCATCTGCGGGTCGCGTGAATTCTTGGCCAGATAGGTGTCTGCTTTTTGCAGCGCCTGCTGTGTCTTGCCGCTCTTGAGCAACTGGGCAACATCCGTGTAATCGTCGGCGTAGGCGCTACCTGCAGCGAGCAAGGCAGCCAGGGCTGCCGCACGCGCTGCGGTACTGAACAAGTTGCGTACAGGCATGTAGGTGCTTTCATGGCGCCGCAAAACTGCGCTGCGGCGGGAGCTTATACTGCGGGGAATTGTAGCTGAGGGGTGTGCGGCGCTTAGGCGTCTGGCCGGACCGGGATGTGTCTGGATGCTAGTGCGCATTTTTCAGCCTCAGGGAATGGCAGGCATGGTTTATGCATCGCAGGCATGACCAGTGCTGCTGCTCGCCACCCTCTCTCCCTATTTCAAGATTCATGAGTTTGCGTATCTACAACACGCTGTCGCGTGCACTGGAATCGTTTTCGCCGCTTGAGCCGGGCCATGTGCGTATGTACGTCTGTGGCATGACGGTCTATGACCTCTGCCACCTGGGCCATGCACGCTCCATGGTGGCTTTCGACGTGGTGCAGCGCTGGCTGCGCGCCAGCGGCTACAAGGTGACCTATGTGCGCAACATCACCGACATCGATGACAAGATCATCAAGCGCGCGGTGGAAAACGGCGAGACCATACGCAGCCTGACCGACCGCATGATCGATGCGCTGCACCAGGACGCGGATGCGCTGGGCATCGAGCGCCCCACGCTGGAGCCGCGCGCCACCGAGTATGTGCCGCAGATGCTGAGCATGATTGCCCGCTTGCAGGGCAAAGGCCTGGCCTATCAGGCCGGCAACGGCGATGTGAACTACGCCGTGCGCAAGTTTCCAGGCTACGGCAAGCTCTCGGGCAAGTCGCTGGACGAGCTCAACGCCGGCGAGCGTGTGGCCGTGGCCGACGGCAAGCACGACCCGCTGGACTTTGTGCTGTGGAAGTCGGCCAAGGTGGACGAGCCCGCCGACGTGAAGTGGGCCAGCCCCTTTGGCGAAGGTCGCCCCGGCTGGCATATCGAGTGCTCGGCCATGGGTTGCGAGTTGCTGGGAGAGAGCTTCGACATCCATGGCGGCGGTGCGGATCTGCAGTTCCCCCACCACGAGAATGAGATCGCCCAGAGCGAAGGTGCGACCGGCAAGCCGTTCGCACGGACCTGGATGCACAACGGCTTCATCAACGTGGACAACGAGAAGATGTCCAAGTCGCTGGGCAACTTCTTCACCATCCGCGACGTGCTCAAGGAGTACGACGCCGAGACCATCCGTTTCTTCGTCGTGCGCAGTCACTACCGCAGCCCGCTGAACTATTCCAATGTGCATCTCGATGATGCGCGCGGTGCGCTCAAGCGCCTCTATACCGCGCTGGACCTGGTGACGCCTGCCGAGGTGCAGATCGACTGGAGCAATCCCTATGCCGCCCGCTTCAAGGCGGCGATGGACGAAGACTTCGGCACGCCCGAGGCCGTGGCCGTGCTCTTCGAGCTGGCCGCCGAGGTCAATCGCAGCAAGTCGCCCGAAGTGGCTGGCTTGCTCAAGGCCTTGGGGGCCTGCCTGGGCCTGCTGCAGGCCGAGCCGCAAAAGTTTCTGCAGGCCGGTGCCGAAGGGGCGGACGCGGCAGCGATCGAGGCGCAGATTGCCGCACGCGCAGAGGCCAAGGCTGCCAAGAACTGGGCCGAGGCCGACCGCATCCGCAAGGAGTTGCTCGATCAGGGCATCGTCCTCAAGGACTCGGCTGCGGGCACGACCTGGGAAGCGGCCGCCAAGGGCTGAGGCTGCATGCAATATTCCATCAACTGTGTGAGCAGTGCGGAGAGTCGTGCATGAGTGCGGCCAAGCATCTGGACACCATGGAGTTTGAACAGCTGCCGCTGGTGGCTGATCTGCCCGTGCCCATGGGGCCGGCTGCGCCTTTGCCTGTAGCGCCTTTGGGGGCCGCAGCCATTGCTCAGCCTGCGGGTACATCTGCAAAGCAGGCAGTTGCGTCCAAAGCGGCCGCTCCAAAGATCCATCTGGATTTGCCTGATGGTGTGCCCGCCTATTGGGCTGAGGCCTGTCGTCAACTCATGCGCCGCGATCGTGTGCTCAAGCGCCTGATTCCGCAACTCGGCAGCCAGGCTTTGTTGCCTTGCGGGCAGGAGCAGGCCTTTGCCACGTTGGCCCGGTCCATCATCGGGCAGCAGATTTCGGCGAAGTCCGCCAAGACCTTGTGGAACAAGTTCGCCAGGCTGCCCGCTGCCATGCAGCCCGAGCAGGTGCTCAGGCTCAAGGTGGACGATATGCGTGCGGTGGGGTTGTCGGCCCGCAAGGTGGACTATCTGGTCGATCTGGCTCTGCACTTCACCGAGAACCGTCTGCACATGGATGAATGGGCTCAGATGAGCGATGAAGTCATCATTGCCGAGCTGATGTCCATACGCGGCCTCAGCCGCTGGACGGCCGAGAATTTTCTGATTTACTGTCTGGGGCGGCCCAATGTGCTGCCTCTGGACGATGCCGGTTTGATACAGGGCATCTCTCTCAATCATTTTTCGGGCGATCCTGTCAGTCGCAGCGATGCCCGTGAAGTTGCCGAGGCTTGGAAACCGTGGTGTACGGTTGCAACTTGGTATATTTGGCGCTCGCTCGAGGCGCAGCCTGTGGCTTGATGACATCTGTCCACTGGCCGATTGCAAGGATTGCAACAGGCTGGCACAAGGAGAAATACGTTGGCGAAAAAGAACTTTCTGGATTTTGAGCAGCCCATTGCCGAACTCGAATCCAAAATCGAAGAACTGCGCTATGTGCAGACTGAAAGCGCAGTAGATATCTCGGAAGAGATCGATCAGCTCAGCAAGAAAAGCCTGCAGCTGACCAAGGACATCTACAGCGACCTGACCCCCTGGCAGATCACCAAGATCGCACGCCATACCGAGCGCCCCTATACGCTCGACTATGTGCGCGAGTGCTTTACCGACTTTGTCGAAATGCACGGCGACCGCCACTTTGCCGATGACCAGTCCATCATCGGCGGCCTGGCGCGCTTCAATGGTCAGCCCTGCATGGTGATCGGTCATCAAAAGGGCCGCGATACCAAGGAGCGTACGCTGCGCAACTTCGGCATGACGCGTCCCGAGGGCTATCGCAAGGCCTTGCGTCTGATGAAGACGGCCGAGAAGTTCAAGCTGCCTGTGTTCACTTTCGTGGACACGCCCGGCGCCTTCCCTGGCATCGATGCCGAGGAGCGTGGCCAGTCCGAAGCCATCGGTCGCAACATCTACGAAATGGCTCAGCTGCAGACCCCCATCATCACCACCATCATCGGTGAAGGTGGCTCGGGCGGTGCGCTGGCCATTGCCGTGGCAGACCAGGTGCTGATGCTGCAGTACTCCGTGTACTCGGTGATCAGTCCCGAAGGCTGCGCTTCCATTCTGTGGAAGACCGGCGAAAAGGCCCAGGAAGCAGCAGACGCCATGGGCATCACTGCTCACCGCCTCAAGGCGCTGGGTCTGGTGGACAAGATCGTCAACGAGCCTGTGGGCGGTGCTCACCGCGATCACAAGCAAATGGGTGCCTTCCTCAAGCGTGCGCTGGGCGATGCCTATCGCCAGCTGACCGATCTCAAGCCCAAGGAGCTGCAGGATCGTCGCTACGACCGCATTCAGAGCTATGGCAAGTTTGCCGACACCAAGGCCGACAACCGCTGATCCAGCGGGCTTGATGCCGCTTGCGCACAATGGCTCCTTCGGGAGCCATTTGTTTTTTGTCGAGAGTTTATGAGCGAAATACGCCTTAATCCCTTGCTGGGTAGGCGTTGGCTGCTATTGAATTTGAAAGAGAGAGTCTGTTGTTCATGCAAGCCCAGTCAGATGCTGACTTGTTGGCGGCTTCGGCCGGCCGGGTGGATGCCGCAGTGGCTGCATTCAATCCAGCGCTGCCGCTGGTTGTGGCCTTCAGTGGCGGAGCCGATTCGTCAGCTCTGCTGCTGGCCTGCCATGCGCGTTGGCCGGGGCAGGTGCGGGCGATTCATGTGCACCATGGTTTGCAGGTTGCAGCTGATGAATTTCAGCGGCACTGCGAGCAGCTGTGCGCCCGGCACGGCATTGCCCTCAAGGTCTGCGCCATCAATGCGCGCAATGTGCAGGGACAAAGCCCCGAAGATGCGGCGCGGCAGGGGCGTTATGCGGCCTTGATTCAGGAGGCTCGGCAGCCTTGGCTCGATGCGCAGGGTGCTGCGCTGGATGCGGTGCGCTCCATGGCGCTGGCCCAGCATGCCGACGATCAGGTCGAGACCTTGCTGTTGGCGCTCTCGCGCGGTGCCGGTGTGGCCGGTCTGGCGGCCATGCCTGGGCATTGGCAAAGAGCAGGGCTGGAATGGTTCAGGCCCTTGCTGGAGGTGCCGGGGCAGGCGCTGCGCGACTGGTTGCGGCTCAGGAATTTGAGCTGGGTCGAGGATCCGACGAATGCCGATCCAGGCTACACGCGCAATCGCATCCGGGCTCAGTTGCTGCCGGTACTGGAGCAGGTCTTTCCGCAGTTTCGCAGCACGTTTGCACGCAGCAGCGCCCATTGCGCCCAAGCGTCGCAGTTGCTGGACCAGCAGGCGGCGGCAGATCTGCAACTGGTGGGGGTGCCGCCCGCCATCAAGGCGCTGCAGAGTTTGAGCGAGCTGCGTATGGGCAATGTCCTGCGTTATTGGTTGCGCACCGAGCATGGCACCACGCCGACGGCGGCACAGCTTGCGCAGCTCATGGCACAGCTCGGCGTTTGCACTACGCGAGGGCACCGCATCCACATCAAGGTGGGGCGAGGTTTTGTAGAGCGCCAGGGGGCAAGTCTCGGTTGGTACAATTCCTAGGTTTTGGTTTTTTTACCTGTACGAAAACCGCCGGCGCGCCAAAACCTTTGTGATCTGCGCCGTGGCTGCTGTTTCGTCACCCTTTAGTATCCAATGGCACTGATCGTTCATAAATACGGCGGCACCTCGATGGGCTCGACAGAGCGCATCCGCAACGTCGCCAAGCGTGTGGCCAAATGGGCTCGGGCAGGTCACCAGTTGGTGGTTGTGCCCAGCGCCATGAGTGGCGAAACCAACCGTTTGCTGGGTCTGGCCAGCGAACTGGCTCCCAGCCACGCCAAGAGTTCGTACTATCGTGAGCTTGATATGCTGGCCGCCACTGGCGAGCAGGCATCCTCGGCGCTGCTGGCCATTGCGCTGCAGGCCGAAGGCATGGAATCGGTCAGCTATGCGGGCTGGCAAGTGCCCGTGCGCACCGATAGCAGCTACACCAAGGCTCGCATCGAGTCCATCGACGACAAGCGCGTGCGTGCCGACCTCGAGGCAGGTCGTGTCGTGATCGTGACCGGCTTCCAGGGTATCGATCCCGAAGGCAATATCACCACGCTGGGGCGTGGCGGCTCCGATACTTCGGCCGTGGCCGTGGCTGCCGCCCTGAAGGCGGCCGAATGCCTGATCTATACCGATGTGGATGGCGTCTACACCACCGATCCCCGTGTGGTGCCTGCTGCCAAGCGCCTGGGTACGGTGAGCTTTGAGGAAATGCTGGAAATGGCCAGCCTGGGCTCCAAGGTGCTGCAAATCCGTTCCGTGGAGTTTGCAGGCAAGTACAAGGTGCCCATGCGCGTGCTGTCGAGCTTCACGCCCTGGGATATCGATCTGGAAGAAGAAGCCAAGTCCGGCACGCTGATTACTTTTGAGGAAGACGAAAAAATGGAAAAGGCTGTCGTATCCGGCATCGCTTTCAACCGTGGCGAGGCCAAGATCTCCGTGCTGGGCGTGCCTGATACCCCCGGCGTGGCTGCTGCCATCCTGGGTCCCGTGGCTGATGCCAACATCGAAGTCGATGTGATCATCCAGAACATCTCCAAGGACGGCAAGACCGACTTCAGCTTCACCGTGAGCCAGGGCGACTACCAGCGTGCCATGGAGCTGCTGCGTGAAAGCGTTGTTCCTGCGCTGGGTGCTTCCGAAGTGGTGGGCAATCCCAATATCGCCAAGGTCAGCATTGTCGGTATCGGCATGCGCAGCCATGTGGGCGTGGCCTCCACCATGTTCCGTGCTCTGAGCAAGGAAGGTGTGAACATCCAGATGATCTCGACTTCCGAGATCAAGACTTCGGTCGTGATCGACGAGAAGTACCTGGAGCTGGCCGTGCGTTCCCTGCACACCGCCTTCGGTTTGGACAAAAGCGAATAATTTTCGCAACTTTCCAAAAACGAACAAAAAAGCTGTTTACAATAGCGTCATTCCGGAAACGTGACCGAGTGGCCGAAGGTGCTCCCCTGCTAAGGGAGTATGGGGTGTAGAGCCTCATCGAGGGTTCGAATCCCTCCGTTTCCGCCAAATCAAAGAAAAAGCCGCAAGGCTTTTTCTTTTTGTCAAGACCCTCTGGGTCTTGACAAAAAGTTTCAAACTTTGATTTGAGTCTGGTAAAAACAGGCTACAATGCAAAGCTTCGCTGATCGCAGCAAGTAACGAGATTCAAGATCGGATTTTCC
>NZ_BBXH01000020.1:0-128206 GCF_001010305.1 Comamonas sp. E6 | reverse complement strand
GAGCCATCCACGCAAAAGTCAAAGGCGAATACGAGACTACTGGCCTTCTTCAATCACCGAAGGTTGCATTCGTCGCAGGGCTACCTCAGTCGCCGCCGCTCAGCGCCATGCTTTTTACACTTCCACTCCCCTTCACCCAGGAACTTGATACCCGTGGAGTCAAGTAGCAAATTCAGTCCACCTGAACTGGGCCGATAGGGTACTTGCACATCCAGACTGCGTTGTCTGCGGCACAGCGTGCTGAAGTCCGGAACAGGCCACGGCAGGCCAGACAAAGCCAGCAGAGATTGCACAAAGCCGGTGGTCTGTCGCAAGGCCAAACCAAACAGGTGCTTGATGGTCAGACAGAACTGGATGTACAGAGCACAGGCTCGGTGTTTATGCAACAACGCCTCTCTTAGTTTGTTGCAACAAAATGCATGAAATGTGTTTAATGCGAATCATTACCATTATGATCTCCATTTGATAATCGTGCTTACTAAACATCTCCAGCTACACAACCTAAGTCCAAGGCCCAAATCCATGCAAGAAATCTTCGTACTCGCCCACGTACCGACCGCCCCCGTCAACGTAGGCTTCCTGCCAGCGGCACGTACACTCGGGCTTTCCGTCGTCTTATTGACCGACTGCGCCGATGCGCATCGCGCGCACTTCGCCAGCACCGGCTTGCCCGCCTATCCCGATGACGTCATCCCGTGCGACGTCTTCAACCCGCTGGCGGTCATTGATGCCATCACCCGCCGCGGCGGCAAGCCCGCCGCCGTCTTCTCCAACAGCGATCACCTGCAGACGGCGACGGCGATTGCGGCAGCCTACTTCGGCCTGCCAGGCAAGGACTGGCGTACCACCTACGCCGCCAAGAACAAGGCGGAAATGCGGCGGCAATTGGCGGAGTCGGGCATCGACACGCTGTGGCACACAGTAGTCTGCGATGCCGCCGGCCTGGCAGCCCTCGCCGACGTCCCGATGCCATGCATCGTCAAGCCGCGCGAAGGCGTGGCCAGCCAGCAGGTCAGCATGGCGCGCAGCCACGCTGAACTGGCCGAGCATTGCGGCGCGATCTGGGCCAGGCACCCGGGCCAGACCTTATTGCTAGAGGAATACCTGGAGGGCCCGCTCTACACGCTGGAAACGCTGGGCGATGGCAAGGAAATCCGCGCGCTGGGCGGCTTTCGCGTAAGCCTGTCGCCGCCGCCGTACTTCGTTGAACTGGAGGCCGTGTGGGGCACCGACCTGTCCGCCTCGGTCGAGGCCGAAGTCCTCGACACCATCCGCCGCTTCGGCATCGGCTTCGGCGCATGCCACACTGAATACGTGCTGACCTCAAAAGGCCCGCGGCTCATCGAGATCAACTACCGCAGCATCGGCGACTATCGCGAGTTCCTGCTGTCCGACACCCTGCAATTCCCGCTGTTCGAGCAGGTTCTGCGCCTGCACCTTGGCGAAGCCCTGCAGGCGCTTGAGGTGCCGAAGCGGGCGGCGTGGATCCGCTATTTCACGGCACAGGCCGAAGGCACGCTGCGGCATGCGCCCGCCCACAGCCAACATGAAGGCAACGGCGTGCGGCTGACCTACCAGCCCCTGCGCAAGGTAGGCGACGCTATCCAGACGACCAACTCCAACAAGGATTACCTGGGCGTGCTGCGCGGCAGCGGTCCAGACACCATGGGTCTTGCCGCCGCCGTGGAACTGGCCAGCAGCAAGCTCGCCTGGGAGATCACACAATGACCGCGCGACTGCCTAACCAACCGGGCATGTCCGCCGCCGCGCCGGATTCGGATGCCAGCTATATCTGCGTCCGTGTCGTCGACACCTTTCTGCGCGAAGATGTCCGCGCATGCGCCAGCCGCAGCGAGTTGCACGGCGCCGATGCAGTACCTGCCGCCGCCGCGCATGGTTTCGACGCCTGCCAGCAGTGGCTGCGCGTGGCGCACCTTGGTGCCGGCACGCTCTGGATTCCGGTGACGCCCACCCGCTACATGCAGGAATGGCGCCTGACCCGCCTGCCGCTGCTGCGCGAAGACTCCGGCGCGATCTCCCCGCTGCATGACATCGACACCATCCTGGCAGCATTTGCCGGCGACCGTCCTGCCGCAGATGCACGCTTGTTCACCGCCTACGGCGACGAATGCCGCGCGGCCGTCGAGCATCGCAGGGTTTCGATGGCCGAGCGCGCGCGCTGGTTCGCGCAGCCCGACAGCGCCGACGGCCACGCGCTGCAGGCATGGGACCAGCGCATGTTGCACTACGACCGCGTCGCGAGCTTCCTCGACCACCCCTACTACCCCACCGCGCGCGCCAAGCTCGGCTTTGCCGCCAACGATCTTGCACACTACGCGCCTGAGTTCCAGCCTGCATTCGCGCTGAACTGGCTGGCGGTGCCGCGCGAGCGCCATCATCCCAGCGGCGACTCGCTGCCGCCGATCTGGCCGGATTTCGCCGATGTCGGCCTCGATCCCGCACTCGGCCGCTCGCATGCGTTGCTGCCCGTGCATCCATTCGTGTGGCAGCATCACCTGGACGGCTTCCTTGCGGAAGCCGGACTCGACGGCCAGGTCATCCGCGCCCCGGGCGCGTACCTGCGCGTATCGCCCACCCTGTCGGTGCGCTCGCTGAGCCTGCTCGATTCGCCTGCATGGCATATCAAGCTGCCGCTCACGATCCGGACCCTGGGTGCCAGGAATATCCGCACCATCAAGCCCAGCACCATTGGCGACGGGCATCGCATCCAGTCGCTGCTTGGCGATATCGTCCGGCGTGAACCGGACCTCAACAACCAGGTGCTGTTGACGGACGAGGCGAACGGCGCCCACGTGGACCAGCGCCCGTTCCTGGGCTACATCCTGCGCCGCTACCCTGAAGCTCAACTGGGGAACACCACGGTGGTTTCGGTAGCCGGCCTGATGGCCGAAACCGCCGATGGCATGTGCGTGGCCGAGGAGCTCGCCGGCCGCTACCACGGCGGCGATCTCGACGCCTGGTTCGATGCCTACCTGGCACTCACGCTGAAACTGCACCTCACGCTGTGGCTGCGCTACGGCATTGCCCTGGAGTCGAACCAGCAGAACTCGATGCTGGTCTACGGCGACGAAGGCCTGCGCCTACTGCTGAAGGACAACGATGCCGCACGCATCGACCGCGGCTCGCTCGCGCGCCGCTGGCCGGTACTGGCGGCCCGCCTCGATGACCTGGAAGACCAGCGCATTGGCGTGGCCGAGGCACTGCCGCTGGCGCAGATGTTCGTCACCATCACGCTACAGCTGAACATCGCAGCCCTGGTGGAAGGCCTTGCACAGCGTCGCGGCACCGATTCCGCCGCTGGCTACGCGCGCGTGCGGCGTCACGTGGAGGCCGTGCTTGCCGACCTGGCCGCTGCTGGCGAAGACACCGGCTTCGCGCGCCAGGTGCTGCTTGATGACGACCGCCTGCACCTCAAGTACCTGCTGACTGCGGCGTCGCTGGTGGAGAAGGCGCAGACCGGCGCGACCGACGTCAACAAGTTCTATGGCAAGCGCGCGCCCAACTCCCTCCGGGTGGTCGCATGAGTACCGGTACGCGCCAGGTGGTCGCGGTGGTCATGCTATGCCATTTCATAGCTGCATTCGCAGCGCTGGGCATGCCGCCGTTCTTCGCGCTGATCCTGCAGCGCTCGCTGCACAATGACGTGCCGTGGCTAGCGGGCGCGTTCTACGTGGTGCCGACGCTGCTGGCAGCGGTGTCGGCGCCATGGTGGGGACGGCTCGCGGATCGCTTCGGCAAGAAACCGCTGCTGATGCGCGCGCAACTGGGCCTGGCGGCAAGCTTCCTGCTTGCCAGCTACGCCACCAACTCGTTTGCCTTCCTGGCGGCGCTCGTGCTGCAAGGCGTGCTGGGCGGTACGTTCTCGGCATCCAATGCCTACCTGGCAACGGTGGCCAGCGGCACCACGCTCACGCGCAGCCTGACGGCGATGCAGTGGTCGGCGCGCGCCGCGCTGGTGGCGGCGCCCGCCTGCCTCGGCCTGTGGATGAGGGCGGAGTCGCCGATCGTGCTGTACCGCTGGCTGGCGTTGCTGCCGCTGGCGGCCGCGGCACTGATCGCATGGTTGCCCGCGGGCGATGCCGCCGGCACTGCAAGACGCCCGGCGGCACGCGCCGACGGCGCAGGCACCGCAGCACCAGCCACGCCCCAGCAAATCTACGTGCTGCAGTTCACGTTCGTGTTTGCCACCGTCGTGACGTTCCCGTACTTCATTCCCGACATGCAGCAGCGCATGCCCGCCATATCTGCGGCGACGGCCGGGCTGCTGTTCGGCCTGCCACACCTGGTGTACCTGGCCGCGGCACCGCTGCTGTCACGGCGGCTAGGGCTGGCCCCCTCGCTGGGGCTGCTCGCCACCGCCTACGGCACGCTGGTTATCACCCTGCTGGCACAGGCGGCGCCGCTCGGCCTGCCGGCGTTGGTGACTTGGCGCCTGCTGATGGGCACCGCCATGACGGTCGGTTTCATCGCGCTGCACGCGCTGGTGGCAAGCGTCGTGCACGCCGGCAACGCCGGGCGGACCTTCGGCTGGTTCGAAAGCAGTTCGAAATGGGGTGGCGTCGTGGCCGGGCTTGGCGCCGGCGCGGCAGTCAGCCTGGTCAGTCAGCGGGCCCCTTACCTCTTTGGCGCCGCGCTGCTTGCGCCGGCTGTCGCTTACCTGATCCTTACCGCCAGACAGCGGATGAGCACACTCTGATCCCTCCCAATAACAAGGTCACAAGACAATGCAAGTGCAAACCAAAATTGAAGTTACTGGCGCACACCGCCTGTTGGCGGAACTGGCTGCCGCGCGGCGCTGCCAGGAAACGCTATTGAACTGCTATTGCCGCGAAGTCGCGGCCCCCGCCGGCCAGATGCGCGTCGGCCCGCCCGCCCGGAAGAATGACTGGCCCGCGACGATCGCCATGACGCTGCAGCGCGAGGCGGCCCAGGTCCTGGAAGTGCAGCTGCCGCATATCCACGACCGCCTGCTAGCCGTGGTCGGCGGTGCCTGGCTTACCGGCAACTACCGCTACCTGTCGCCGGTTTTTCACAAGGCCGAGAACAGGCCTTGGGCTCTGCTCGACTGGGAATCGCTGGCTGCGCTGCTGTTGCGCGAGATGGCGCAGCAGCATGAGCTGCCGCTCAATACCGAGCTGCTGGAGCAGATCCGCAACAGCGTGGCCGTCAGCACGGAAGTGCTGTCCATGCCGGTGCCCGCCACGATTCCGGCCGATCCGGTCGAGGCGTATATCGATTCCGAGCAATCGCTGACCTTCGGCCATCCCTTCCACCCCACGCCGAAGAGCCGGCAGGGCTTCTCCGACGATGACCTGCTGCGCTACTCGCCGGAGCTGCGCACCCGCTTTCCGCTGGCGTGGTTCGCGGTGCCGCATGAGGACATCGCGCAGCAGTCCCTGCTCAATGCGAGCTGCGACCAGCTGATCGCGGCGCATGCGCCCACAGTCTGCGCCGACCGCGTTGCAGTGCCGGTACACCCCTGGCAGGCGGACTACCTGCGCGAGCATCCGTTGGTGCGCGATGCGCTGGCGAACGGCCGCATGCAGGACCTGGGCACGCGGGGCGCGGACTTCTTTCCTACCTCGTCGATCCGCACCCTGTACCAGCCCGGCAATCCGTACTTCTACAAGCTGTCGCTGAACATCCGCATTACCAACTGCGTGCGCAAGAATGCATGGTACGAGCTGGAGAGCGCCATGCACGTCAACAGCGTGCTGCGTCCGTTGCTGCCGGCTCTGGGGCAGTTGTTCCCGGGCCTGGCGCTAATGGAGGAGCCAGCCTTCCTGTCGGTCGACCTCAAGGATGCCGATATCGAACAGAACCGCCAGGTCATCGAAGGCTTCGGCCTGATCCTGCGCCAGAGCGTGGATACGTTGCGCACGCCTGACTGCGTGCCGCTGCTGGCCGGCTCGCTGTTCGGCAACCATTACTACGGCGAAGCCCGCATGCAGCGACTCTTGACGGAGCTCGCGGCGCAGGCGGGGACGCCTATGGATGTCATGGCTGAGCGCTGGTTCTCCGCCTACGTATCGCAACTGCTCTATCCGGTCTTCCACCTGTTCTTCGCGCACGGCGTCATCTTCGAGCCGCACCTGCAGAACGTGGTGCTCGGACTGCGCCAGAACATGCCCGCGCAGCTCTTCCTGCGCGACTTCGAAGGGGTGAAGCTGACGCCTTCGCGCCATCCCGCTTCTTCCATGCCTGGGCTCAGCGAACGCGCGCAGGCCTCACTGTGGTACGACGAAGAACAAGGCTGGAACCGCGTGGCCTATTGCCTCTTCGTCAACAACCTGTGCGAAGTCATCGCCCAGCTCGGCGTCGGCAGGCCGGCAATGACCACGCGGCTGTGGTCCGTGGTGCGCCATCACCTGCATACCTACCAGCATCGTTACGGCAATGCGTCCTCAGCGCGGCGCGTCAACGGGCTGCTGGCCGGCAACCCATTCCCAGCCAAAACCAATTTCAGCAACCGCTTCTTCCAACGCGCCGACCGCGCTTCCACCTACGTGCCCGTCGCCAATCCCATCCCGTTCGCCGGCGTGGAGGCAGCATGGCAATGACCGCCCCCGAACAACGCTGGGCACGTGTCGCCGCCCACCTGCACGACGCGCTTGCCAATGCTAGCGCCCCGCTGTGCACCTACGTCTACGACCTGGAGGCGCTACGGCGCCACGCCGCGACCACGGTGCGCAGCCTGCCGCCCGGCTTCGAACTGTTCTACGCAATCAAGGCCAACTCCGACCTGCCTATCCTGCAAACACTGGCACCGCTCGCGCACGGCTTCGAGATCTCTTCCGGCGGCGAGCTGGCCTGGGTTCGCAAGCACTTTGCCGAGGTGCCGCTGATCTTCAGCGGCCCCGGCAAGACCGATGCGGAACTGGCCAGCGCGCTCGATCTCGGCGTCGAGGCACTGCATGTGGAAAGCCTGCATGAGCTCGAACGACTGGCATGGCTCGCTAGGGAGCGCGGCATCACCGCCCCGGTGCTGCTGCGTGTCAACCTTGCCATCGAAGGACTGCAGGCCACCACGCTGATGATGGGTGGCAAGCCCACCCCGTTCGGCATCGCTGGCGACCAGCTGCCGGCCTGCCTCGCGTGGCTGCGCGCGCACCCGGAAATCCGGCTGCGCGGCTTCCATTTCCACCTGATGTCGCACCAGCTCGACGCCACCGCCCACCTGCGCCTGCTCGACGCCTACCTGCAGCAGGTCAGACGCTGGCGCGCGGAGTACGGGCTCGATACGCTAGACCAGGTCAACGTCGGCGGTGGCATCGGCGTCAACTACCGCGAGCCCGAACGTCAGTTCGACTGGGCCGCTTTTGCCGCGGGCCTCCCGGCGCTGTCGGCGCAACGCGATGGGCTGACCGTCCGTTTCGAATGCGGGCGCTATATCACGGCCTTCTGCGGCTACTATGCGATGGAGGTGATCGACGTAAAGCACGCCTTCGATCGCGCCTTCGTCGTGGCCTGCGGCGGCACGCACCATTTTCGTACGCCGTATGCGCAGGGGCACAGCCACCCGTTCCGGGTGCTGCCTGTGGAATTGTGGCGCTATCCGTTTTCCCGCCCAGGCGTCAGCAACGCGCACGTCAGCGTGGTCGGACAGCTCTGCACGCCGAAGGACATCCTCGCCCACGACACGCCGGTGGACAGCGTGCGCGCCGGCGACTTGGTGGTCTTCCCGTATGCCGGTGCCTACGCCTGGCATATCTCGCACCATGACTTCCTGCGCCACCCGCACCCGCGGCACTGCTTCCTTCCCGCAGAGGATGCCCATGCTGCAGCCTAACCAACTGAAAGCCGCGCTCGCAGCCGGGCGTGATGTGTTCGGTCTGATCAACTCGCTGCCCTTGCCGCTGATGACGGAGATGATCGGCTACGCCGGCTTCGACTTCGTGATCTTGGACCTCGAGCATGTCGGCGTGAACCCGCAGACGCTGGAGAACATGATTCGCGCTGCGGAATGCGCCGGAATCACCGCCTTGGTACGTGTGCCCTGGGCGGCGCCGGACATCATCCTGCGCGTACTGGATGCCGGCGCGCATGGCATCGTGGTGCCGCACGTGCACGGCCGGGTGGAGGCCGAGTTGGCGGTCGAAAGCGCGCGCTATCACCCTCTCGGAACGCGCGGCATCACCGGGGGCCGGACCACCGGCTTCGGTACGCTGACGTTGCCGGACTACCTCGAACGGGCCAACCGTGAGCTGATGGTGGTGGCCATGATCGAGGACCGGGAAGGCGTCGATGCCATTGACGAGATCGTCGCCGTGCCAGGCATCGACATGGTGCTGGAGGGTGCGATTGACCTGTCGCAAAGCCTTGGCGTGCCAGCCGATGCACAACATCCTTCGGTGCAGGCTGCTATCCGCCGCATTGCGCAGGCCTGCCAGGCACGTGGTGTGCCGTTCTGCGCGATTCCGCGCGCCGCGGGGCAATTCGAGCACTGGCGCGAACGAGGCGTCCACGCCTTCCTGCTCGGCGACGATCGCGCCACCGCCTTCCGGGCAATGAAGCAACTGGTGACGGGCTACCGAACGTGAAATTCAAGCGCCGGATTGTGTGCATGCCGGTCATGCCTGGCCAGTAGTGCCGACACTAATGACGAATCATTATTGGGTGCACTATGCTGAATTCCCCCACGATACGGAGATGTCTCATGCTTAGGATGTATTCGTAAATAATATTTACTGGCAGTTCGATCTTGCGCTGCGCAATGATGGCAGCGGCCAGGTGATTGAAGTGGCTCCGCTCGTTTGAACAACTCAACCCAGTGCCTAAGCGAGATCCTCGGGGCTATGCAGTTTGCATTTGTGTAAACGGCAATGCTGCAAAGTACCCTCATACGCCTGCTGGGCAAGAAAACCTTGGAGAACGAGATTCTCAAGGAAGCCGTGGAGATCGCCGCCGCAGAAAAGTGGATTGCGCGCTCGACCTTGTTGCCTGGGGACGGCCAATGAAGTCCGTCTGCCTGGTACTGTCCGTAGCGAGCTCGAATCTGCATGTCCGGCATGGCCGGCCGGTGATTGGCAAGATGACCGCAGCCACCGTACACCCGCTCACAATGCGGCTTTGGTGGCCGAAATCCGACGCCATATTGCTGAGCTGCTCACTTATGGCTATCGCAGAGCCTGTGCGCTGATCAACCGAGAGCGGCGCTCAGTTGGCCAAGAGGCGTGAACCACAAGCGCATCTACCGACTCATGGCGCAAGCATCAACTGCTGCTGCCCAAGACTCCCAGGCAACGTCATTCGAGCCGTGTTCACGACGGCCAAGTCAGCGTGCCGATGAGCAATATGCGCTGGTGCTCGGATGCCATCTTAATGGTGGATGAACAAGATAGTCAGGCTGTCAAGCCTAGGAACAGCAGCAGACTGAAGCAGGTGCCCGCTATGCCGGCGGCCCGCAGCCTGCTGCCATGCAGCTTGGTCCACAGCAGCACGCCCGTCAGCGACAGCGCGATCAAGGCGCCGGCCAGCGTGTCAGTCAGCAGAATCCAGGCCGCTGAAGCTCCCGTGGCCATGTGCAGCCGGTTCAGCCGTGCCAACAGATTAGGATCCATGCGCTTGACCGATACGGAGTTGTTGCCCACCCAGTATTCGGCATTGACCGTCGTCTTCGGTACGACAAAGGCAATTATCCAGCGCTCAGGCTGCATGGCCCCGGGCCAGGGCGTAGGTCCGGCTGGCTCGACTTTCTTCTGATGCGGAGGTTTGGAAATACCCAATTCCTGCTGCAGATGAACCGTCAGCTCATCGATGTTTGCGGGCTGCTGCGCGAGCTTGAGCTGCCATTGCATGTTGTCGTATCCCGGGCCGGGGATTTGCATGGTGGCACGGTGGTTGAGCAGCAGGCCGGTGGTGCCGAACAGCAAGCCCAGGACGGCTCCCCACATCCCCAGCCAGGCATGGGTGCGTCGCAGCCACTTGAGCACAGCAGGCCTGTGCCAACACGCCGGCACGAACAGATGACCTCCTCCGCCAGGCTTGGAAGTGGGTGGCCTGGCCGGAGCATCCAGGTCCTGGCGCCGCGCGATATGTGTAGCGTGTGGCACAGGGACTCTCTTTTAGAAGCGGTAACGAGCTACTACCTGGGCCGAGCGCGGAGCGCCAGGCAGGTTCAGGTAGGCTACGCTGCCGTGGCCGGAAACGATGTAGCGGCGGTCCAACAGGTTGTTGAGCTTGAGCTGTACATCCCAGGCGCCCATGCGGTAGTAGGCCATAGCATCCACCGTGGTGTAGCCGGGCAACGTGACAGTGTTCAAAGGATCAGCATATCGCGCGCCCACATAGTTCAGCCCGCCGCCCACGCCGAAGCCGTTGCCCAGTGCCTTGGTCACCCACAGATTGGCGCTATGGCGAGGAGTCAGCGTAGGACGCTTGCCTTGGAAGCCTGGGGTGGGCGAGGCTGTCATCTTGCCATCCAGATAGGCATATCCAGCCCAGACCTGCCAGCTAGGCGCCACCTCGCCAGCAAATGTCAGCTCCAAGCCGTTGGTACGCTGTACACCCAGAGGCACCAAGGTGTTGGTCACCGGGTCGGTGCTCTTGATGTTGGTGCGCTCCAGCTTGAACAGCGAAGTCGTAAACGAGGACTTACCGTCCGGCAGATCCCATTTGACGCCCACTTCCTGATTGCTGGTCTTCTCAGGTGCAATCTGCGCATTGTTGGCGGCCAGTGAGAAGGCCTCGCCAGACGGCTGGAAGGACTTGCTCCACGAAGCGTAATACGACCAGGTGGACGATGGCTGGTAGACCAGGCCGACGCGGGGGCTCCAGGTGGTGTCCGTGCGGCCCAGGCCCGACCGGCCGGGCATGCGGTCGTAGGTTTCCTGCTCGAAGCGGTCGTAGCGCAGGCCGGCCAGGGCCTTCCACTGCGGGCTCAGCTGGATCATGTCCTGGGTGTAGAACGCCAGGGTCTTGAAGGTACCGAGATTGTTCGCGCCAGGCGTGCGAGAGGTGCTCAGAGGCAGAGTAGGCAGCACGGGGTTGAACAGTGCGAAGTCGCGGATCTTGCCCTTGGCATCGGTCACCGGCGTCGAGAAATTCACCAGGTCCTTGTTCTGCTGCCCCACTTCCACGCCGTACAGCAACTGGTGCTTCATGCCGAGGAATTCCGTCTTCTGCGTCAGCTCAGTCTGATTGAACCATCCATGTTCCTCACGGTAGACGTTGCCGTGGTTGAGCGTGAACGTGCGGTTCTTCTCGTTGACACTGCGCGTCAGCGTGTTGTTGCGGTCCAGCGAATAAGTGTAGTAGCGCAAGGCGTTGCGCAGCGACAGGCTGTCGTTGAAGCGGTGGTTCAGCGTGAGGCCGACCGAGCTCACCTCGGACTGGGTGTAGTCCACGTCCCTGGCATTCGCTGCACCGTAGTAGGCGCTGGCCGGGACATTGAGCGGACGGCCGTTAAGCGCAGGAATGCCGAAGTCGGTCAGACGGCGATCCTTCAGATGATCCATCTGCAACAGAACATTGGTGTCGGCGCTGGCCTTGAACAGCAGCGAGGCGGCGAGCGCATCGCGATTGAGGAACTGCTGGTCACGATAGCTGTCGCCGCGCTCCAGCGCGCCGGTGATGCGGAAGGCAAAGCGGCTGTCCTCGGGTGCGCGTGCCAGGTCGAACTCGCCGCGGCGCTGATTCCAACTGCCCAGGGTCAGGCCCACTTCGCTGAGGTTGATGCCGGGCTTCTTGGTGATACGGTTGATCAAACCGCCCGAGGAACCGCGGCCATAGAGCACCGAGGCCGGGCCCTTGAGCACTTCGACCTGTTCGATGTTGGACAGGTCGCGGAAGTACAGCGCGTCGTCGCGCAGGCCGTCCACGAACTGGTCGGCAATGGCCGAGAAACCGCGGATGGTGACCTGGTCGCGCTGGCCGTCGCCGTGGGACATGCCCACGCCAGGCACGTTCTTGAGCACGTCCTGCATGGACTGCACCGCCTGGTCGCGCAGCAGGCTTTGCGGCACCACGTTCACGGTCTGGGGAATATCGCGCAGCGGCGCTTCGATCTTGGTCGCGCTGGTGGCCGTAGGCGGGTTGTAGCTGGGCTCCACCTCCCTGTCGCTGCGTACCTGAACTTCTTGCAGCATGGCTTCAGCCGCTTGCTGCGCCATAGTTGCGCTGGAAAACGCCAGCCCCAATGCCGCTGCCAGCGGCGAGTACCTCAATGCCATGAATGCCTCGTTATATGGAATTTTGACGGGGCTTGGCTGGGTCGGCTGTCTGGCCGCAAGTGGCTACTGCCCTAACTTGCTCTACAAGAGCATTCGGAATTATAAACGAGAATCAATCGCAATTTACTTGAAATTTACATTTCAGAATCATTGCTTTACACGCACGTGGGACATAAGATTTGCAGGTATGGAAGCAGCGACCACCCTTCCGAGCCGTAGATTCCTATGAAAGGCATTTACCGTTTACAGACTAACGTTGTCAATGTCGCTTCTAGAGACCATCAAAAAAATTGGACAGCGCCCCCAATGATCGCGAGGCAACTCTCCCTCATATAATTCCAGACATATGACCCGCCGTCTGGCTATGTTCTTCGTGATGCTGAGCATCTTCTGGCAAGCCCTTGCTGTGGCTGGTCAGATGCCTGTTTTCGCGTCTCATGAAGAACTTGAGCACGCAGCGATGCATCTTCAAGAGGAAGGTCACCACCACCATGATGATGGTGCAGTGGAGTTCGATGAGTCCTCCGATTCCAAATTGCACATGATGGCCGATGGAATGCCATCTGCAGCGCTCGAAGTGTTTTCCTTGAGCGTTCCTGCGCCTGACTGGGGAAGTTCTCCTCCCACTTCAACCCTCGATTCCGTACTCCCATACCCCATCCTGGAAGGTCTTCGACGGCCTCCCAGACACACAGCCTAGCTCGTTTTAGGTCGGCTTCATTCGCCTGAAGCCATCCCTTTGTTCGTGCGTGTAATTCTGTCGCAGTCCATAGCGACGGCATTTCATTGCACCCAGAGCATCTAGAGGCTTTGTGAACCCCAAATTCAGATGGTGGCTCTGCATTCTTGCAGGGCTGACGTTGGCGTGCACGACATATGCACAGCCAATGGAAGGCGTTGCTGCGCCCAATTTGAGCAGCAACATTCAAAAAACAACCCTGGCTTCTGCTGTTGAGGCAGCCTGGAGCCGTGCCGTAGCACCTGCTGAGGCGGCAGGCATTTCTCGGCAGGCCACCGCAGAAAAGAAAGCGTCAAGTGCTCTTTGGGCTGCACCTCCCTCAGTGGAGCTGAGCCACAGAAATGATCGCCTGCAAAGCAACAACGGTGCCCGTGAGACAGAAGTCGCGTTAGCGGTCCCTCTCTGGTTACCCATGATCACTTTCCAGATATTCATCACCAGCACAAACATTAATGTTTGATGCATTACGCGGAGTTAACCATTTACAGTCAAATTTTGCTTGTGCAACGGGTTCTGCGTTGGAGTTCAGAGTCTTAACTTTGTAGAGATCTCTACAGTGTTGCAGTAGTCATGACGGAATCCTATGCTTCCGCCATGACTCTTACTTTGGACTCCTGGCTGGCTCTGATCATCAGCCTTCCGGCCTCTAGCGCTACGCCGCGCATGCGGATCTGGCGTGCCGTGAAGGCGTTGGGCTGTGCAGCCCTGCGCGATGGCGCCTATCTGCTGCCCTCGAAGGCTGAGCAGGCCGAGCAACTGCAAACCTTGGCGGACGAAGCTTTGCAGGAAGGAGGTCAGGCCTGGCTGCTCCATGTACAAGCCCAGGACATGGCTGAGCAAGCTGTCTACCAGGCGCTGTTTGACCGCACCGAGGACTACACCCAATGGCTGCTGGACCTGGCCGAAGCGCGAAAGACGCTTCCTAGCCTCGGCTCGGCGGAGCTCAATCGTTTGCAGCGTCGACAAGCACGCGCCTATGACGCCATCCGCAGAGTTGATTTCTACCCAGGAGAGACCTCCATACGGGCCGAAGCCCAGTGGCGAGACTTCACCAATGCCATCGACGCCATGCAGTCACCTGGTGAGCCACAGGCCACTTCTGGACGTATAGCCAGCCGCGATCGCATGCAATATCAAGGACGTCTCTGGGCGACGCGCCGCAACCTCTGGGTAGATCGCGTGGCCAGCGCCTGGCTGATCCAGCGATTCATTGATCCCCACGCACGCTTCCAATGGCTGGACACCCCGGCTGATTGCCCACCTGATGCGCTGGGCTTCGACTTCGATGGCGCGACTTTTTCACATGTCGGTGACCGGGTGACCTTCGAGGTGCTGCTGACGAGTTTTGGCCTCGACAGTGATCGAGGACTTTCCCAACTGGGCGCCATGGTGCATGCACTCGATGTGGGAGGCACATCCACGGCTGAGGCTGCTGGCTTCGAGGCTGTGCTGGCAGGTGCCCGCAAACGTTGGTCCAACGACGACTCACTTCTTGCAGATATCGGTGGGGTGCTGGACTCGCTTCATGCGCATTTTTCCGGCAGCTGCAAAACGTGATGGCGCTTGCCCTGTTGATTGTTTGAAGAAAGAACCTGCATGAACGACATCGCTTCCGAGACCGCGCTCGACAATGCGGCTCCACGTCGCTATACGCTGTGGCAATTGGTCATTTACTTTCTGCGGCTCGGCGCGCTGGGTTTCGGAGGTCCCGTGGCCCTGGCTGGCTACATGGACCGCGACCTGGTGGAGCGACGCCAGTGGTTCACCGAGGCCGATTACAAGGAAGGACTGGCCTTGGCGCAGCTCGCCCCAGGGCCATTGGCTGCGCAGTTGGCCATCTACCTGGGCTTCGTCCACTACAGCTTTCTTGGTGCCACCTTGGTGGGTATTGCGTTCGTGTTGCCATCGTTCCTGATGGTGATCGGTCTGGGGTGGGCCTACACGCATTTCGGCGGCCTGGGCTGGATGCAAGCGGTGTTTTATGGCGTGAGTTCCGCCGTCATCGGGATCATTGTCGTCAGCACCTGGAAGCTCTCCACCAAGAACATCGGCAAAGACAAACTGCAATGGGGAGTCTTTGCAGTGGCAGCGGCCGTGACGATCGTCACCCAATCCGAAGAACTGTGGCTGTTCCTGGGCGCGGGCATTTTGGTATGGCTGCTGCGTACCCCCCCGAAGTTCATCAAGCGGTCCGGCACGCTGCACAGTAGCGCCATCCCCTTGCTGGCCCTGCTTGGCTTATCCAACGCCGATTGGGAAAAGATTTGGCAAATCACCAAATATTTCTTCTACGCAGGCAGCTTTGTCTTTGGCAGTGGTTTGGCCATCGTTCCATTCCTATACAGCGGCGTAGTCAAGGAGTACGGATGGCTCACCGATCACCAGTTCCTCGATGCGGTGGCGGTCGCCATGATCACCCCCGGACCGGTCGTCATCACCACGGGGTTCATCGGCTTTCTGGTGGCGGACTTCTGGGGCGCGGTCGCTGCGGCACTAGCGACCTTCCTGCCTTGCTACCTTTTCACAGTTCTGCCAGCCCCTTACTTCAAGAAATACGGGCAAAGACCGGGAATCATTTCCTTTGTTGATGGCGTGACAGCGGCTGCTATCGGATCGCTGGCTGGAGCCGTAGTGGTCATCGGTACGCGCTCCATTAAGGATGTCCCCACTGCGCTGCTGGCACTGGTGACCGCCGCCTTGCTCTGTAAATTCAAGAAATTGCCAGAGCCGATCGTTGTCACCGCGGCTGCCTTGATAGGCTTGGTCGTTTATCCGATCGTGTCCCACGGTTGATTGGAAAACATCATGAAACGAACCTTCATAGGACTCACTGTGGCCGCGCTGGCATCCATCGCCAGCGCACAAGGCGCCGGCTTTGACGACACAGCCCTCGGTGCGCCTCCTGTCCATTGGCATTGCGGCGTCACTGGCAGTGGCACGCCCCATTGGATCGTCACCACCGAGCGGGGCTCCACCAACACCGGCAAGGTGCTGCTGCAGGACGGGCGCGGAACTTATCCCTGGTGCGTGAAGGACGGAACCTTGATCACCGACGGGTTTGTCGAAACACGGTTCAAGCCCTTGGCTGGCCGGGAGGATCAGGCCGGCGGCATCGTCTGGCGCTGGAAAAACGCCAACAACTATTACATCGCCCGTGCCAACGCGCTGGAGAACAACCTCTCGCTGTACTACGTCGAGGGCGGCAGCCGCAAAACCATCAAGTACACCGACGCGCCGGTGGCCCCTGCCTCGTGGCACACCTTGCGTGTCGAATTCTCCGGAACCCATATCGCCGGCCCCGGCGCCGCCGGCGTCTGGACCAAGGCCGACAGCGTGACCGCCTTCAGCCGCTTTCACGCAGGCTCAAGCAACTAACGACATCCCCACGCAGGAGCATCTCATGGATCTGCAGCCACGTCCTCTTATCCTGAACCCGGCGACTCTCAACGGCCTGTCGGAGAAGCTGATCGTCCGCCACCACGCCAACAACTACACCGGCGCCGTCAAGCGCCTGGACGCCATCCGCCAGCAACTGGCGCAACTGGACTGGCCGAGCGCACCGGTGTTCACGATCAATGGCCTGAAACGCGAGGAGCTGATTGCCGCCAACTCGGCCTGGCTCCATGAACTGTATTTCGACGCGCTGGGCGGCGACGGCGTCTTGCCTGATTCCGGTTTGGCCTCGGCCCTGACGCGCGATTTTGGTAGCACCGACCGCTGGCGTTCGGAATTCTCTGCGCTGGCCAAGGCCATAGGTGGTGGCTCGGGATGGGCGCTGCTGTCCTGGTCAACCCGGGAATCGCGGCTGATCACCCATTGGGCGGCCGACCACACGCACCTGCTGGCCGGGGCCACGCCGATCCTGGCGCTGGATATGTACGAGCACGCCTACCACATGGATTTCGGCGCCAAGGCGGCCGCCTATGTGGATGCCTTCATGCAAAACATCCGCTGGCGTGCGGTGATGCAGCGCTACGCTGCCGCTGTCGAAGCGAATGCACAGCCTTGGTCGGTCGCGCCCCAGGAAATCAGCGGTGGCGCTCAGCTCATCGATGTGCGCCGCGCGGCTGACTATGCGAAAGCATCCGATCGCCTAGCTGGGGCGACCTGGCGCGACCCTGCCCAATTGGCAGAGTGGAGCGCCGGACTCGATGCATCCAAACCTGTCCTCTTCTACTGCGTGCACGGCCATGATGTCAGCCAATCCGTGACGCTCGCCCTGCGGGCACGTGGCTTCGATGCGCGCTATGTAACAGGAGGCATCGAGGCCAGTCGCGCCGCCGGTGTGGCGCTGGAAGCGAAGGAGTAAAACCATGCAATGGATCACCCGCGAACGCCCGAAGATCGACCGCATCGCGTGCCCCTGGCTGATCGCGCGTTTCATCGACAAGGAGCCCGAGTTCCTCTACGTGCCGGCCAGCGAGGTGCTGAGCACCGCCAAGGCCACTGGCGCCATCCCCTACGACATTCCGAATGTCGAGCTGAGCCATGTGGGCGAGTTGTGCAGCTTTGATGCCTTCCTAGCGAAGTACCACTTAGACGACCCCGCATTGCGCCAATTGGCCGAGATCGTGCGCGGAGCCGATACATCGCGGCTCGACCTAAAGCCGCAGTCGGCCGGTCTTTATGCGCTCTCGCTTGGGTTGTCGCACAACTTCAACGACGACCACGAGATGCTCAAGCATGGGCTCGTGATGTACGACGCACTGTATGCATGGTGCCGCTCCTGCCAGGCCGAGACACACAACTGGCCTCCCGCGATGACTGCCTGAACACCCAGATCGAGAACACACCAAATGCGTCCCTTTACCCCACAACCCCAGACCCGTAGTCGGGCCTGGGTCTCCCAGCTTGCGCTCACCGTATGCGTCCAGGCCATAGGCCTGACTGCCGCTTCAGCCGCAGTTGGGCATGGCGATCTCACCGGCTCGCAAATTCACGCTGCAATCGTCGGCAAGTATGTGACCGATGACCACCATTGGGGGCACAAGTATTTCCCCAATGGGCGCGTTGAGCGGCTGGAGAACGAGCGATTGAAATCAGCTCACTGGTCTATCAAGAATGACCGACTGTGCTTATTGCAACCAGAGATCAGCAAGGTCGAGCCGATCTGCTACCGGGTGGTGCGTGATGGGCAAGAGTTGCAATACTTGGATGACCGCAACTATGTAGTTTTCCGTGGTCTGGTGAGGTCCATGCCCAAGCGGCAGTAGAGGGAGCGGAGGGGCATACATGCGTTCGTTCCATGTCTTCCGTTTCCTGAACAATGCCTGCAAGCTTTAAGTCCCCTCCGAATCGCTACGAGGATCGCTTTCGACGTCTCTTTTATCTCCCCCCCAATTGGGGGCCACAGTAAGATTCAGTACTCGGATGCCTGCTATAGAGCTGTCGTCGAGGGAGTATCGCAGGCGGCAAAATCTAACCACCCGCGAGGGCTAACGTAGCGACTGGATTGTGTCCGGGACTACAGGGGCAAGATCAGTTAAGTTTTCAGAAGGAATGCCCATACTGGTTGATTCCGTACTTAAGTACGGAAGTAAGCTTACTCCATGAACACCATTCAGACGGAAAGCATCGGCGATAAAAATGGGCGCCGCAGTCTTGTTGCCGGAGCACTTGCGGCGTTCCTGGCCTCCACATGCTGCTTGGGACCACTGGTTTTGATTTCTCTGGGGTTCTCCGGCGCATGGATTGGCAATCTGACCGTGCTAGAGCCGTATCAACCTATTTTCATAGGCGCAGCGTTAATTGCCTTGTTCGTCGCAGGCAAGTGCATATGGCGGCCTGTGGCGCATTGCTCGCCTGGTGAATTCTGCGCATTACCCCGTGTGCGGCTTGGCTACCAAATTCTCTTTGTGGGGGTCTGCGCCCTACTGTTGGCGGTATTGCTGTTCCCCCTGATCGCTCCCAGATTTTACTGAAAAGACATTTCTATGAATACCTCTGTTGCGTCGCAATTCAAAAATCTGCTGATTTCTACCGGCGTATGCATCTCCTTGGCAGGCGTATCGCTTGCCGCCAACGCTGCGCCCAAGACGGTCACTTTGGCGATTCCGACTATGGACTATCCCGTATGCCCCATCACGGTAAAAAAGGCCTTGCTGCAGGTCCCAGGGGTCAGCCAGACTGAAGTGAACTTTAAGAAACGACAAGCAACCATTACTTATGACGATGCCAAAACCAATGTTGCAGCTTTGACGGAATCTACGAAGAACGCGGGATACCCGTCTACCTTGGTCGGAGTCGCAAATTGAAAAAGATCACGCTGGAGTCCACGCTGACTTGTCCTGCGTGTGGCTTTTCTAAGAGTGAGACGATGCCCACGGATGCCTGTCAATGGTTTTACGAATGCACGAACTGCCACACCGTGCTCAAGCCATTGCCAGGGGATTGCTGTGTGTATTGCTCCTACGGCACAAACCCTTGCCCTCCGATTCAAGAGACTGGAACGCAAAGTGGGTGCTGCGGTTAGTCGATTTGAAGCTTCCTCGCTTTCCTGTTCCACCTAAAAGTAGAGGTCAGGGAAATGTTGGACACAATACGCGACCGGTGGTATTCAACCCAGCGATTCGTGCGGACGATGGTGGTTATAGCGATGCAGCCAGTCCTCGGTCATCGAGCGGACTTCCTGCCGCGATTCAAAGACATAGCAGTCGAGCAGCTCCGTGCGATAGGTTCTGTTGAAGCGTTCGAGGTAAGCGTTATGCGTCGGTTTACCTAGCTGAATGTGACGCAGCTCTATGCCTTTGCTTTAAAGCCTGCCTGAACGAGCACTGGTTCACCAGCTTGCAGCATGCCAGAAACGTCAGAGAGACATGGCGACGGGAATACAACGAGGAAAGACCCAAGGGGCACTGGTTGGTTTGACGCCTGCAGCCTATGTGCGAACCTTAAAACAGAAAGCAGTTAAATTAACTCAGGACTCTAAACCCAGCACTACTGAAAACGGGGGACGTCGCATGAACCTTGACATACTCGGTCTACAAATCAACTCGCCCCTGGCTCATCCCGAGGCGAAGAATTTCAGGCCGCCAAGCTGGCCACCACCGTCCGATTGGGCCCCAATCGTAGACGCCCAGGGTATGGCCCAATGCGTCTACGCTGATTCCTGTTGGCCACTGGATGTATGGGCAGGCTCTCCTCTCAAAATCAATTTTGGGGATGGAAAAAAAAACAGGGGAGTGCACATCTCCCCCGCTAATGCCGATCTTTTACGCCAATGCGCGACGTGGTTCATGTGGGGCTCAAGAGGATGCCGCACTCCAACATCGTTTGCATTCAAAGTTACGACGCTCAAACCACTGTTTGCAGTCTGCACCCGAGAGGGTATCGTCGCTACTGACTTGATGCGCTTTGAATCAATAATTGACCAGATCGCAACATCGCTCGCACCGTCTCAGTTTGACAATGCGATCACCCTCTTGCATGAATTGTTCGATGCTAGAAAAGAGCTCGGTTTTTACTTGCTGAATCCGGATGGTTTGGCTCGACTGGCAAAGCTAGCACCACAGCATGAGGCCAAGCAAACGCCGTACATCCCACCAAGAATCTGGACTTACCAGCTCTCTCGTCTACGAGAGTGTCTGGAGGAGTATGTCAATCACGCTATCAGGATTGAGGAGTGCTTTGAGTTCTGTCTAGATGCCTATGCCCATAACTTTGGATCGCTCAAGCAGGCTATTAATACAAAACGTCAGCCCGGAACGTCTCCTTTTAATAGCAACAATCCATCGGGCGACTTAAAGTACCTCGGCTCCTTCAAGCTAACCACTGACCGTTTTGGAGTGACTGAACTATTTGAGAGATGGGTCGGACCATTAAAAGGTAAGAAGCAAATTACCAGGTTTTCGCAATATCTGGATCTTGTCTCCATGGCAGGCTTGGCTTATCTATTGAATTTTTCACTCATGAGAATTGAGGAGGGCTGGAATCTAAGATCAGATTGTCTGCAGGTCGAGAAGGATGAGAAATTCGGTGAAATCCACATATTATGCGGAGAGACCACCAAGACCGACCCAGATTCAGACGCACGATGGCCCGTAAGCAAAAGCGCTTCTCTCGCCATTGACGTTATGAAGCATATCGCTGCCCTACGCATGCGTTGCGCGAAAGAGCACGGCAACATTGGAGTGACACTCGGTGACGAAAACAACCCTTATTTAATTTCCTACCAGTATGAACCTTGGAGCAAAGGCAAGCACAGGTCTTACCGAACTCGTCCATCGCAGCGGCCTTATCAGCAATGTCTGAACGCCTACCCACAATTATTTGACCCAACCCAGATCACCATAAACGAAGAGGATTTTCGGATCGCTCGATTAATCACACCAAGCCTAGACACAGCAAAATTCAAAAGTGGACATCCTTGGCAATTTGCTTGGCACCAACTACGGCGCACTGGTGCCATCAACATGCTGTCCTCGGACATGGTAGATGAGTCGTCACTGCAGGTGCTCTTAAAGCATCTGTCTCGGGTGATGACTCTATATTATGGCCGCAACCACTCTCGCCTGGCCCTGAGCGAAGAAACCCGCATCCTGTTTCTCAAAACCATGTACCAAGAGATTGGACGGGATTTGCGCAAGCTGCCCTCTCCACAATTCACCAGCCTCTTGGGGCCACGCCGCAAAGAGGTCGTCATCGCCTTTATCACAGAAAACGATGCCATCTCGCTAGAGACAGCAGCCCGACAAGGAAAGGTTGGCGCTCGCCGTATTCGAGCGGGATTTTGCGTCAACCACCGCTCCTGCTCCTATGGGGGCATCGAAGCCATCGCCCATTGCCTTGGTGGCGATGATGACAAAGGCTGCCCCGACCTTTTGCTAGACATTGGCAAGGAAGCCGACATCCGGATCTATGAGAAGGTAGTTGACACACAATTAAAGATCGCTCACCCCAATTCGCCAAGACACCGAAGTCTACAGGCCGAGAAGCGAGCAATCGGAAAATTCTATGAAGTCGTTCAAGCCCAAAACCGCTGAAGTAAATTTTCGGGAGGCATTCGAGCGCCTTAAAGCAGGAGCGCCCAAGGTACTACCACCCGATGCACTTGTCAGTCAAAACAATGTTTCCAAGGAAGCAGGATGCGACCCGTCCGCTCTGCGTAAATCTCGCTTCCCCGGCCTAATAGCCGAGATCCAGAGCTACCTGATCAGCCACAACGACAAACGTGCGCCCTCTAAGCGACAGCAACTGTTCAAACAACGGCAACAGACCAGAAATGCTCGTGAAATCATCAATGATCTCCGCAGACAACGCGATGCTACGGCCTCCTTGCTGGTGGAGGCTAATGCGCAGGTTGGCATCCTCACCCGCAGAGTTCGGGACCTGGAAGCTCTCATTGAGGACCTACAATCCAAGGCTCGCATCTCACTTCTCCAGCCAGCCAAGGCCAGAGCCACTCCTAGAGCTATAGACATGCCTGACGGCAATTGAGTGAGTACCCGATCACACTATGGACATAAGTTCGAAAGAAGAATATTCATATATTTCAATACCTTAAGACTATGTCCATACCACATCAGCACGCCGTTCCCTGAATGCCGGCGGCGCCGTGTTCTATGCCAACTACCTCAAGTTCTTCGAGCGTGCCCGTACCGAGTGGTTGCGCTCGCTGGGCATCGCCCAGCAAAAGCTGCGGGAACAAACCGGCGGCATCTTTGTCGTAACGTCTGCGCAGCTTGAATATCTGCACCCGGCGCGACTCGATGACCAACTCTTTGTTACCGCTAGCTTGAAAAGTGCCGGCCGCGCTTCGCTCACAATCGAGCAGCAGGCGCTGCTGGTCCATTCCGACAGTCACGCCCAAGAGCCCACGCCGCTGTGCACGGGCTCCATCCGAATTGGGTGGGTGGATGGCAAGACCATGCGCCCCGCGAGAATTCCGAACCATATCCTGGAGCAACTTTCATGAACTCCCAAGACATGTCCATCCTCAGCCTCATCATGCAGGCCAGCTGGGTGGTACAACTGGTCATGCTGATCCTGGTGATCGCATCCATAGCGAGCTGGGCCACCATTTTTCGCAAGGCCCAGACCTTGAAGCGAGTGCGCTCGCTCAACGACAACTTCGAGCAGGACTTCTGGTCGGGCACCAGCCTCAACGACCTCTATGCCTCTGCCGCGCAGAACGCCAAGACCGGCGGCCCCATGGAGCGCATCTTTGCCAGCGGCATGCGTGAGTACCAGAAGCTGCGCGAGCGCCGCATCGGCGATGTCGCCACGCTGATGGACGGCACGCGCCGAGCCATGCGCGCAAGCTTTCAGCGCGAACTCGACGAGATCGAATCCGGCCTGTCCTTCCTGGGCACCGTGGCCTCGGTCTCGCCCTACGTCGGCCTGTTCGGCACCGTATGGGGCGTGATGCACGCCTTCACCGGCTTTGCCAACATGGAGCAGATCACTCTGGCCACCGTGGCCCCCGGCATTGCCGAGGCCCTGGTCGCCACCGCCATGGGCCTGTTTGCGGCCATCCCCGCCGTGACGGCCTATAACCGCTACGCCCACCACATCGACCGCATCGCCAGCCAGGAAGAAACCTTCATCGAAGAGTTCTCCAATATCCTGCAGCGCAATGTCGGTGCCACTGCCAGCGGCTCCGCCTCCGGCCATTGAGATGAAACTGTTTCCGAGTCGCTTCAGGCCTCTGGCCTTGACAGGACACAAGGCCCGCGGGCCTTTGCACTGCGCCTCTGGATTGAGCCTCGCGCAAGCAGGACGGCTGCGCGCCAAGCAGCCTATTTGTAAGGAGTGTGATCCATGCCAGCCATGAGTTCACGCGGTCGCAATCGCCGCACCGTCAACGAAATCAATATGGTGCCCTTCATCGACGTGATGCTGGTGCTGCTCATCATCTTCATGGTGACGGCGCCCATGCTCACGCCGGGCTCCATCAACGTACCCAGCGCGGGCAAGTCCTCGCGCCCGCCGACCAAGAACATTGCCTATGTGCTGCTCGACAAGGACGGCAGCATCCAGTTCAAGAACGGCAGCAACACCCAGACCATCAAGCTCGACGACCTCAAGGGTCTGGCCCAGTCCTGGCAGCAAGGCCAGGGCGAGGACAGCGCCATCCAGATCATCGCCGACAAGGGTCTGCCTTTTGACGACGTCATGAAGGCGCACACCACGCTGTCCAAGGCCGGCGTCAAGCGCATTGCCTTCGGCGTCGTTTCCTCTTCCAGCAATTGATCCCCTACAGGAAGCTCTGCCGCCGGCCGCGACTTTGATGCCTTGAAGCCGCAGCCCGCGCAGACCACCAATTCACCATGCCTAACCAGCAAGATCGCGATCAGTTTGCCCCGCCCCGCCCCAAAGGCCGGGCGCGCTCATGGTCGCTCGCCCTGGCCACGCACGGGTTGCTGATCGCGGCCCTGCTGTGGACGGTGCGCCCCCCCAAAGAAGCCGACGAGGCCATGGTCGAAGCCGAGGTCTGGAGCAGTTCCGCCCCGGCTTCCGCAGCCGCCGTGACACCGCCGCCTCCCGCTCCGGAGCCCACGCCGGAGCCGGCTCCGGCTCCCGAGCCGCCACCACCTCCGCCGGAGCCCGTGGTGGCACCGCTGCCTCCTCCTGCGCCTGCCCCCAAGGCTCAGGCCCATGACGACGATCATGAGGCCGAGATTGCCCTGGCCAAGAAGAAAAAGCAGGAGCAGCTGAAGAAGGAAAAGGCCGAGCAGGAAGCCCGCGAACAGCGGGAAAAAGAGCGCAAGGAAAAGGCCGAAAAGGACAAGGCCGAAAAGGAAAAGGCCGAAAAGGCTCAGCTGGAAAAACAGAAGGCTGAAAAGGCGGAGAAGGAACGCAAGGAAAAGCTCGAGCACGAGAAAAAGGAAAAGGCCGACAAGGCTGCCAAGGACAAGGCCGAGAAGGAGAAAGCGGAAAAGGCTGAAAAAGAGAAAGCCGACAAAGCCGCCAAGGACAAGGCTGCCAGGGAAAAAGCCGAGAAGGACAAGGCAGAGAAGGAAAAAGCAGCCAAGGAAGCCAAGGAGAAGGCGGCCAGGGACGCCAAGGATGCCAAGGCAGCCGATGACCGTCGCAAGGCCGAGCTGGCACGCCTGCAAGGGCTGGCTGGCGGCTCCGGCGGCAGCGATCAGGCCGGCAGCGGCGGCAGCCGCACGGGCGGCTCGGGCAGCAGTGCCAGCGGCGGTCCCTCGGCGGGTTATGCGGCCAAGGTGGCAGCGCGCGTCAAGCCCAACATCGTCTACCCCGATGCGGTCAGCGGCAATCCGCGTGCCGAGGTCCGCGTGCGCACGGCGCCGGACGGCACCATCACCAGTGCCACGATCTCCAAGTCCAGCGGCAACGCGGCCTGGGATGAGGCCGTGGTGCGCGCCCTGCACAAGACCGACAAGCTGCCGCGCGATATCGACGGCAAGGTGCCCTCGGATCTGGTCATAGGCTTCAGACCCCAGGACTGACGCGGGACTGCTCCCCGCGCTTTCCCCCAAGCCCCGCTGGCATGGCCCGCGGGGCTTTTTTATCTGTGGCCATTCCACAACGCACCGAGCTGCATGGCTTGCGCCGCCGCCCGCCAGTCCATAGCATGTCTTTCTTTGCCGCAATCCACGACGGATTGCGCGCTTTTCCACTCACGCAAAGGAGAGAGCCATGTCCCAGACGACAAATCCCTTTGCAGTCGTGCCCGCCTAAAGCCCTCTAGCGCTTCCCGCCACGCTGCAGACCTCGCCCGGCCCATCGACGCCATGGAGCCAGGCCTTGTGCTGCGCGTGAATTCCCGGATGCCTGCCGGCCGAGCATGTCGCGACTGCCCCATCGCTGATTTCATGCATTCGACCAAGGGCCATTCATGGGCAATTCTTTTTCGGACACCTACGTCAAGGTGTTCGCCAACAGCAGCGTCTGGATCGAGGACACTGCCATCCAGCAACTTCACACCACCGCCGCCAATCTGGACGGCATCCGCGCCGCCGTCGGCCTGCCCGACCTGCATCCGGGCCGGGGCTATCCCGTGGGCGCGGCATTCTTCTCGATAGGACGCTTCTACCCGGCCCTGGTCGGCGGCGACATAGGCTGCGGCATGTCCCTGTACGCGACCGACCTGGCCGTGCACAGGACTTCAGGCGCCAGGCTCGAAAAAGCCGTGGGAAATATCGACGGCCCTCTGCCTCAGGAGCTGCTGGAGACCGTGGACATGGAGCAGCTGCAGCAGATCGCGCAGACCAGCGGTGTCGCCGATCCGGCCTATCTGCTGCAGAGTCTGGGTACCATCGGCGGCGGCAACCACTTTGCCGAACTGCAGCAGGTCGAGACCCTCTACGAGGAAGGCGCGCTCGACAAAAATCGCGTGCACCTCATGGTACACAGCGGCTCGCGGGGCCTGGGCGGAGCCATACTGCGCGAGCATGTGCAGCGCTTCAGCCACGACGGCCTAGCCACCGGCACCGACGCCGCAAGGCAATACCTGCTGCAGCACGATGCCGCAATCGACTATGCGCGGCTCAACCGCCGCAGCATCGCACAGCGCCTGCTGCGCGCGATCCGCAGCCAGGGCGAGGCAGTGCTCGACATCACGCACAACCATGTGCTTGCCCACCACTGGCAGGGCCAGGACGGCTTTCTGCATCGCAAGGGCGCCACACCGGCAGACCGGGGGCTGGTCGTCATTCCAGGCTCGCGCGGCGACTACAGCTATCTGGTGCGGCCCGTCGCCGGCCGGCACGAGGCCCTGGATTCGCTGGCCCACGGCGCCGGCCGCAAATGGGCTCGCACGGACTGCATGGGCCGGCTGCGGCCCCGCTTCACGCTGGACGAGCTGCTGCGCACGCGCTTCGGCAGCGCCGTGGTCTGCGCCGACCGCGAGCTGGTCTACGAGGAGGCCCCCCAGGCCTACAAGGATGTGGACTCCGTGGTCGCCAGCCTGCAGCAAGCCGGCCTGGTGGAGCTGGTCGCACGCCTCAAGCCCTTGCTGACCTACAAGAAGGGAGCCCTGCAATGCTGCTGATGCAACTGAGCTCCGCCCATGGCCCCGCCGAGTGCGAATACGCGCTGCAGCTGACCCTGCGCAAACTGCTGCAGGCCTGCGCCGCCGAGGACCTGGCTGCAGAGGTGCTGGAGGAATTCCGCACCCCGGCCGGCTACCGGTCGGTGCTGCTGCGCTGTGAGCGCGAGACGCCCGCCCTGCGCGAATGGCTGGGCACCATCCAGTGGATCTTCGCCAGCCCCTTCCGGCCCCGGCATCCGCGCAAGAACTGGTTCGTCGCCGTACAGCGCTGCGAGCCCCCGCGCCAGCTGGCCATGGACGGCGAGATCCAGTTCCAGTCCTGCAAGGCTTCGGGCAAGGGCGGCCAGCATGTCAACACCACGGACTCGGCCGTCCATGCCCTGCATGTGCCCAGCGGGATGGCCGTCAAGGTCATGAGCGAACGCAGCCAGCATGCCAACAAGCGGCTGGCGCGCGAGCTGCTGGCCATCAAGCTGGCGCAGCACAATGCGCGCAGCGAGGGGCAGGCGCAGCGCCTGCGCAGCCAGCAGCACTGGGAAGTGGAGCGCGGCCAGGCCGTCAAGGTCTTCCGCCTTTAACCGCCCCGAGACGACATTGCCGCCCTCCTCCCGAACGCAGGGGCGGCGGCAATGTCGCCGCAGCCCCGGCCACTTAGAAGCATAGGTAGACACCCAGGGTCAGCAGACTGAGCATCAGCAGCTTCCGGAAAAGCTCGGGCGAGAGTTTCTCGCGTAGCAACTCGCCCCAGTGCATGCCGGCCAGTGCTGGAATCAGCATCAGGGCCGAAGCCAGCAGTCCCAGTCCCATCTCCTGCGCCTGAGCACCCAGGCCTTGCCCCTTCCAGAACAAACCGGCCCCCAGGGCCAGCGTGGAAGTGGTAAAGCACAGGCCCATGGCCTGCATCAGCGCGGGACGGGCCAGGCCCAGCGACTGCAAAAAGGCCACGGCGGGCACGACAAAGACCCCTGTCACCGCCGTGATGGCGCCCGTCAACAGGCCACATGCCGCGCCCAGCCAGGCCTGGTGCGGCGCCGGCGTCTGCCAGCGCAAGCCCGACAGCCCCCACAGGGCGTACATCACCAGCGCCAGGCCCAGAGCCGGCCTGGCTGCTGACAGGCTGCCGACTCCGCCCCAGAGGGCCACACCTCCCAGCGTGCCCAGCACGATGCCCAGTTGCATCCAGCCCAGACGCTGCAACAAGGGCCACAAACCCGCCACGGGCCGCATCTGCACCAGATTCGTCACCAGCGAAGGCAAAAGCAGCAAGGCCGCCGCCTGCGCGGGCGGCATGAACACCGCCAGCAAGGCCATGGAAACCGTGGGCAGGCCCAGACCCACCACGCCTTTGACACAACCCGCCAGTCCAAACACGGCAATGGCTGCCGCAGCCATCCAGCCTTCATTCCACATCATCAATCCTTCGTATCATCCGAACCATAAAAACCAAGCAGGAATCATCAATACCTTGCATAACGCAGATAATCCGGCTGCAAGACGCGCCTGACCAGCGGGATTTGCCAAAACCAGACTTCGTATAAACCTTAGGCTTGAATCAAATGCGCTTTGACCTGACCGACCTCCAGCTGTTTGTGCACATCCTCGACAGCGGCACGCTGACGACGGCGGCACAGCGCAGCCATCTCACGCTGGCCTCGGCCAGCGAGCGCGTGCGCGGCATGGAACAGCTTTTGGGCACGGCGCTGCTCATTCGCAAGGCACGCGGCGTGCAGCCCACGGCTGCAGGCCACACCCTGGGCCAGCATGCGCGTCAGGTGCTCAGCCAGATGCAGCTCCTGCGTGGGGCCATGGGCGAATTCGGCGCCGGCCTGGCCGGCCAGATCCGGCTGCGCGGCAATACCTCGGCCGTGCGCGAGCATCTGCCGCTGGCCGTCAGCGGCTTTCTGCGCCAGCACCCGCAGATTGCGCTGGAGCTGCAGGAATGCCCGAGCAGTGAAGTGCTGGCCGGACTGCGCCAGGGCTTGTGCGATATCGGCGTGGCCGCTTGGGATGTCGAAGACGCGGCGGCGCTGGCAGGACTGCACTGCCAGCCCTGGAGGCCGGACCCGCTGGCCGCCGCCTTGCCGCTGGGCCATGCGCTGGCCGGGCGCGCGCACCTTCCGCTGGCCGAGCTGCTGAACGAGAACTGGGTCGGCCTGCCACGCGACTCCGCCCTGCAGCAGTTGCTGCAGAAACAGGCCTTGCGGATCAACGACAGGCTGCTGCGCATTCAGGTCCAGCTGCAGCATTTCGAGGGACTGTGCCAGCTCGTGGGCCAGGGCGTGGGCATTGCCGTGCTGCCGCTGGCCGCCGTGCAGCGCCACGCCGCCGCCACCGGCGTGGTGGCCGTGCCGCTGTCCGACACCTGGGCGCAGCGCCAGCTGCTGCTGTGCACGCCCGCCGCGACGGCCTCCCTGTCATTGCCTGCGCGGCAGTTGCACGCGCAGCTGCTACAGACCGCGTAGCCTTAGCAAGCCACGGTGAAAAGCGCTATGCGGGACAATAGCGCCATCATGACCCTCAAAGCCCCCGAACTGCTGCTGCCTGCCGGCTCGCTCGACAAGATGCGCGCCGCCTACGACTTTGGTGCCGACGCCGTCTACGCCGGCCAGCCGCGCTACAGCTTGCGCGCGCGCAACAACGAATTCCGCCTGGAGCAGATCGGCCAGGGCATTGCCGAGGCGCATGCACGCGGCAAGAAGTTCTTCCTGACCAGCAATCTGATTGCACACAACGACAAGGTCCGCACCTATCTGCGCGACATCGAACCCATCATCGCCATGAAGCCCGACGCCATGATCATGGCCGACCCCGGGCTCATCATGATGGTCAAGGAAAAGTGGCCCGAGCAGGAAATTCATCTGTCCGTGCAGGCCAACACCACCAACCACGCCACCGTGAAGTTCTGGCAGAAGATGGGCGTCTCGCGCATCATCCTGTCGCGCGAGCTGAGCCTGGACGAGATCGAGAAGATCCGCCAGGAATGCCCCGACATGGAGCTGGAAGTGTTTGTGCACGGCGCGCTGTGCATTGCCTACTCGGGCCGCTGCCTGCTGTCGGGCTACTTCAACCGCCGCGACCCCAACCAGGGCACCTGCACCAACGCCTGCCGCTGGGACTACAAGACGCATGACGCGGCCGTGGACCCCAACACCGGCGAGGCGCTGGGCCAGACCATGGAAAACGGCTTCAACTTCGAAGAAGCCAAGAACGATCTGGACAACCAGTTCACCAGCACCTGCGGCGACCAGCAGCGCCACCCCAAGGCCGATGCCATCTATCTGCTCGAGGAAAAAGGCCGCCCAGGCGAGATGATGCCCATCATGGAAGATGAGCATGGCACCTACATCATGAACTCCAAGGACCTGCGCGCCGTGGAGCATGTGGAGCGCCTGACCAAGATCGGCGTGGACTCGCTCAAGATCGAAGGCCGCACCAAGAGCCTGTACTACGTGGCCCGCACAGCCCAGACCTACCGCCGCGCCATCGATGACGCCGTGGCCGGCCGTCCGTTCAACCCGCATCTGATCACCGAACTCGAAGGCCTGGCCAACCGCGGCTATACCGGCGGCCTGCTGGAGCGCCGCCCTGCCAACGACTACCAGAACTACGAAACCGGCCACAGCGTGCTGCAGCGCAGCCACTTCGTGGGCGCGGTGCGCGGCTATGCCGACGGCATGGCAGAGATTGAAACCATGAACCGTTTCGCCGTGGGCGACACCATCGAAGTGATTCATCCCCAGGGCAACCGCCAAGTCAAGCTGGAGAAGATGTTCAACCTCGAAGGCCAGCCCGTGGAAGTCGCACAAGGCAACCCCGTGCGCGTGCGCATTCCGCTGGAAGGCCCTGTGGAAGGTGCGCTGATTTCGCGTCTGCTGTAAGCTCGACCGGCTTTGCTTTTCCAACGCCCCATACGCTGGGGCGTTGCTCTTTTCTCTATAGCTGCTTTCGCTCGTCTGTTCTTGAATTCAAATTGAATTCATGTTGAAAACTAACGACAACAAGCGCAGGCAGCTCCTCAATTTAAAGAACACACATGGAACTGAAGATTGACGAAGGCCTGAAGGCCTATATCGACCCTCTGACCCCGGACGAGCACGAATCGCTGGAGCGCAGCATCCTTTCCGAAGGCTGCCGCGACTCCCTGGTGGTCTGGGGCGATCTGCTCATCGACGGCCACAACCGCTACGGCATCTGCCAGAAACACGGCCTGCCCTTCAACACCGTGCAGGCCACGCAGTTCAAGAACATGGACGACGTGCATCTGTGGATGATCGACCAGCATCTGGGCCGCCGCTCAGTCTCGGACTTCCAGCGCGGCGTGCTGGCGCTGCGCAAGCGCGAGATCATTGCCGAGCGACGCGCTGCAGCAGCCGCTGCCGTGAACGCCGCCAAGGCCGCCCAGCCGGCCAGCGAGGAAGCCCCATGGGAAGGCGAGACCGACCCCGTGGTGGCCCAGGCTCTGGCCAGCGTGGCCAAGGTGCCCGACGAAGCGCTGGACACACGTGAAGCCCTGGCACGCGCCGCCCGCCTGTCGGCCGGTCAGGTCAAGATGATCGAGACCATCCAGGAAAAGGCCGCGCCCGAAGTCGTGGCCGCGGTCAAGGCCGGCGAACTCTCGCTCAATGCCGCAGCCGTGGTCGCCACCCTGCCCGAGGAAGAGCAGCAAGCCGTGGCCGCCGAAGGCGCCGATGCCCTCAAGCAGGCAGCCAAGCGCGTGCGCGATGCCAAGAAAAAGCCCAAGGCCGCCAAGCCCGAAGCCGAAGAATCGGCAGAAGCCGCGCCAGCCGCCAGCCCCGAAGAGCTGCAGGCCCGCGTTACCGAGCTGGAAGCCGAGAACGAGCGCCTGCGCCTGCAGGTCAAGACCTTGCAGGACCTGCTGGCCGAACAGGGTTAAGCCGCAGCAGCTGCGATGGCCCCTGCCTGCCGCTCAGAACGCGTCGAAACCATGGGCGCGCAGGCTTTTGCGCATGAGCTGCACGATCCGGCGCTGGCGGCCTGACCGAAAGCATGTCTTAGCTCCGACCAGGCGGTGCGACGGGGCCGAACCGCCCGTCAAGTCGGCGGCACGGCCCCGAGACCACCGGACACGGTTGATCAGGCCTCGGCCGTGAAGCCCACCTGCTTGACGATGGGCGCCCACTTGGCCAGGTCTTCCTTGATCAGCGCCGCCAGCTCGGCGGAAGAGGACGACATGGCCTCCAGGCCGAACACGGCCAGGCTGTCGACCACATCGGGACTGGCCAGGGCCTGACGCATCTGAGCGTTGAGCCGCTCCACCTGATCGGGCTTGGCCTTGGCCGGCAGGAAGAAGCCGAACCACTCGCTGTGGGCCATGTTCTTGTAGCCCTGCTCGGTATAGGTGGGCACCTTGGGCATGAAGCGGTTGCGCTTGGCGCCGCTCACGCCCAGCAGGCGCATCTTGCCGCTGGCCGCGTGCTGCATGGCATCGCCCACGGGGCAGCTCACCGCGGCGATGTTGCCGCCCATCATGTCCATGAGCGCGGGCTGCGAGCCGCGGTAGCCCACGTGCTTGAAGTCCACGCCCGCCTGCTGGCCCAGCAAGGCGCCGACGAAGTGCGGCGTGGAGCCCGCGGCGGGCGAACCGAAGCTGGCACCGTCGGGATGGGTCTTGACCCAGGCAAAGAACTCGGGCACGGTGGTCACGCTGGCCGGCACCATGGGGCCGACGGCAAAGCCGAAGTCGAAGATGCAGCCCACGGTCACAGGCGTGAGATCGGCCACGGGGTCGTAGCCCAGCTTCTTGTAGATGTGCGGGTAGATGGTGAGCATGGAGGTGGGCGTCTGCAGCATCACCGAGCCATCGGCCGGGCGACCCTTGACGTAGTTGATGGCGATCTGCCCGCCCGCGCCCGTGCGGTTCTCCACCACCACGGCCTTGGCATAGGCGGCGAGCTTGGTGCCCACGCGGCGGCAGATGGCGTCCGAGGTGCCACCGGCCGCGAAGCCGGTGATGATGTTCAGATTCTCTAGCGGCGCCTGGGCCAGTGCCGGCAGGCCAAGGCCCGAAAGCAGCGCTCCCGCGCTGCCCGCACCTGCGGCCTGCAGCCACTCACGGCGGTTGAAGTTCATATTGGTCTCCTTGGTGTTTTGAGTCGTCGTTAATTCTGTCTTTCAGGCCCTGGAGTCGCTTCACCCTCCCGAGTCGCTGTCTTTGCCTCTGTGCGCATCACTTGCTGTCGCGCAGCCAGGTCACCGCCCCCGAATGCGTGACCGCGCCCTGGTGGGCGGGGCGCACGGTCAGCGCGTATTTCTCCAGCAGCCCGCCCAGGGGGCGCTGCTGCGCGCGGCTGGCCCTGGCGGCTTCCAGCCGCGCGGCAATGACGGCGGGCTCCAGCTCCACCGTGATGCTGCGCGCGCCGGCCCGCGCATCGATGGCGATGATGTCGCCGTCTTGCAGTGCGGCAATCGGCCCACCGTCAGCGGCCTCCGGCCCCGCGTAGCCTATGCACAGGCCGCGCGTGGCGCCCGAGAAGCGCCCGTCGGTGAGCAGTGCCACCTTGTCGCCCATGCCCTGACCGTAGAGCAAGGCTGTGATGCCCAGCATCTCGCGCATGCCGGGGCTGCCCTTGGGGCCTTCGTTGCGTATCACCAGCACATCGCCGCTCTCGTAGGCCATGGCCTGCACGGCGTCCTGCGCCTGTTCCTCGGAGTCGAAGACGCGGGCCGGACCGCGGTGCACCAGGGTCTTGAGCCCTGCGGTCTTGAGCAGGGCACCGTCAGGGCACAGATTGCCCTTGAGCACCGTGAGCCCGCCATCCGCCGAGATCGGGTTGCCGGCCTTGCGCACCACTTCGCCGTCGGGCTCGGCCGCATCGGCCACTTCCTCGGCCAGCGTGCGGCCCGTGAAGGTCAATGCATCGCCATGCAGCAGGCCCTGCTCCAGCAGGGTGCGCAGGATGACGGCCGCACCGCCGATGTAGTAGACATCGCGCGCCAGGAAGCGGCCGCCGGGCTTGAGGTCTGCGATCAGCGGCGTGCGCGCGAAGATCTCGGCCACGTCGTCGAGGTGAAAGCGTATGCCGGCCTCGTGCGCGATCGCCGGCAGGTGCAGGGCCGCATTCGTGGAGCCACCCGTGGCGCAGACCACGGCGCAGGCATTTTCCAGGGCCTTGCGCGTGACGATGTCGCGCGGCAGCACGGCCTCGCCCCTGGCGCTGGCCCAGACCATTTCCATGAGCTGGCGGCCCGCGCGGCGCATCAGCGGCGCACGTTCGCTGAACACGGCCGGCACCATGCTGGAGCCTATAGGCGCCAGGCCCAGGGCCTCGCTGACCATACCCATGGTGTTGGCCGTGAACTGCCCGGCGCAGGCCCCGGCCGAGGGTAGGCAGGAGCGTGTGACGGTGTCCAGCTCCTGCATGGTGGAGGTACCGGCCAGCACCTTGCCTATGGTCTCGTAGGTGTCGACCACGTTGAGGTCGCGCCCCGAGACGCTGCCTGGCATCTGCCCGGGCAGGGCCGAGCCGCCATGCACGAAGACGCTGGGCACATTGCAGCGCACCATGGCCATCATCAGACCCGGCAGGTTCTTGTCGCAAGCGCCCACGGCAAAGATGCCGTCCCACTGGTGGCCGCGCACCGAGGCCTCCACGCTGTCGGCGATCAGCTCGCGTGAGATCAGCGAAAAGCGCATGCCCGAATGCGCCATGGTCAGGCCGTCGCTGACCGAGACCACGGGGCACTCGTGCGGCATTCCGCCGCCCGCGTAGATGCCGGTCTTGGCATGCTGGGCCTGGTCGCGGAGATTCATATTGCAGGGGCTCATCTCCCCGCCCGTATGGAACACACCCACATGCGGGCGTGCAATCTCCTCATCGTCCTGGCCCAGCGCATGCAGAAAGCTGCGCGCGCTGGCGCGCAAGGTGCCGCGGTGCACGATGGCCGAGCGCAGGCCCGGGGCGGAGGATGGCACAGAGGAGTCGGAGGGTTCAGCGTGGCCGCTGACGGCGGCCTGGGAATCGGTAGAGCGGGAATCGTTCATGGGGCGCGAAGCGGAAGCGGGATGAAGTCCAGCGGCTGCAGGAATGTGCCGGAACTTCGCCGCATGCTTATGAACAATAACGGTCAGCCCCAGTCCTGAACATTGGCGTTTCACCTTGCCGCCGCCCGCCTTGCCACAAGAAAAAGCCCGCTGACGCAGCATTGCGCAAGAGACATCTGCCGAACGTCCACGGACCGCTGACTCCACTGCGGCCAGGCATGTCAGGCCGGCAGCTGCCTGCCCCAACTGCCCAGTCTGCAGGAGCTGCTGCCCGAGCAGGGTCAAGCCCTTCTCCTGCCAACGCCCACACGCAGCGGCCTCGACCGCCGAGATTGCCGAACAGGGAGGCTGTTTTTTTGTGTCTCAACATAACCACATACAGCCAAATGACAGCCATTCTCATTAATATCTGCGCCTGCCAATAAACGCCACATAGTCCCCTCCGGCCCCGACTGAAGACAAGAGATGCCGCCAGCGCAAGGCTGGGGCAGCGCGCTGTTCATGCCAGCCAGGTGCTGTGTGCACTCCCCTACAACACCCATGGCTAACCTCCATCTTTCCGACTCCCCCGCTTTTCGCCTGAGCAGCGCCGCCGCTGCCGTTGCCGCAGCCCTTGGCGTGCTCGCCAGCCCCGTTCATGCACAGACGGCCAGCGCCGCCGCTGCCGAAGCCGCCCTGGACTCGGTCACCGTCACCGGCAACTGGCTGGATGGCGACATGTCCAGCGCCGAGAAGGTGCTGGAGCATCCAGGCGCCCGCACCATCGTCGAGCGCGAGCGCATTCAGGAAAGCGGCGCGGCCACCTTGCGCGAAGCGCTGCGCCTGGTGCCCGGTGTGCAGGTTCAGGACAGCAACGGCACGGGTGGCAGCGATATCTCCCTGAACCTGAGCGTGCGCGGTCTGACCGCGCGCCTGTCGCCACGCTCCTATGTGCTGCAGGACGGCGTGCCCGTTTCCTACGCTCCTTACGGTCAGCCCCAGCTGTCGCTGGCGCCCGTGGCGCTGGGCAATCTGGACTCCATCGACGTGGTGCGCGGTGCAGGCTCGGTGCGCTACGGCCCGCAGAACGTGGGTGGCATCATCAACTTCACGACGCGTGCCATTCCAAAGACCTTTGCGGCCGAAGCCTCCATCGGCACCGAGATCTACAGCCACGGCGGCAACGTGAAGACCACGCCCAGCTTCTTTGTGGGCGGCACCAACGAGTCGGGCCTGGGCCTGGCCGTGCTGTATTCGGGCACGCACGGCAAGGGCTGGCGCAGCAACAACGACAAGACCGACATCGACGACCTGCTGGTCAAGGGCAGCTACAAGCTCAGCAACAACAGCAGCATTTCCGCTTCGCTGCACCATTTCGAGGGCAAGGGCCAAATGCCCGGCGGCCTGACCACGGCCCAGTACGCAGCCGACCCGTTCCAGAGCACGCGCAACTATGACCAGTTCACGGGCCGTCGCACCGACGGCTCGCTCAAGTACAGCTACAAGGACGGTCGCAACAACTTCGAAGTGCTCAGCTACTACGTGGACTCCTTCCGCGGCAGCTATATCGAACGCGACGCCACTGGTGCCAATGCCGGCAAGCGCAGCCTCACGGCCGCACCGCGCGACTACAGCTACTACGGCGTGGAGCCGCGCTACTCGCGCATTTTCGAGACCGGCTCCGTGGTGCAGGAAGTCAGCGTGGGCTATCGCTACCTGAAGGAAAAGAGCTCTGAAACGGCGCTGGCCACTTCGGGCTTCTATGTGCCCGGCCAGGTCGATGCCATGGCCCTGCCGCTGAAAACCACCCAGACCAGCCAGGGCGGCACCACGGCCAATGCCTTCTATATCGACAACCGCATCGATGTGGGCAACTGGACCATCACGCCCGGCGTGCGCTACGAGCGCATCCGCTCCTTCAACAATGTGGTGGACTACAAGGGCGCGACCGCTGCAGCCATCTACCCGACGGCGGCCGCCAACGAATGGCTGCCCACGCTGTCGGTGCTCTACCGCGTCGACAGCCACTGGTCGGTGTTCGCCAATGCCGGCAAGTCCTTCGGGCCCCAGCAGTACGCACAGCTGGCCCAGTCGTCCAACAACCAGCTCTATCCCGAATCGGCCAAGACCTATGAGCTGGGCACGCACTACAAGAGCGACACCTGGAATGGCGAGCTGACGCTGTTCAATATCGACTTCAACAAGGAGCTGTTCCTGGACCGCCCGGGCGACGGCACCGGCAACGGCATCTGGACCGATCTGGGTGCCACGCGCCACCGTGGTCTGGAATCGGCGCTGCGCTATGACTTCGGCAAGAACTACCCGGCACTCAAGGGCCTGTCGCTGGGCATGAGCTATACCTTCACCCAGGCCACCAGCCAGGCCGGTCCTTTCGCGGGCCGCGACCTGCCGCTTTATTCGCGCCACACGGCCGGCCTGTCGGCACGTTATGCGATGGAGCGCTGGACCTTCAATGCCGATCTGAACGCCCAGTCCAAGCAACGCTCGCCCGGCACGCCCGGCACCAGCGCCAAGCCCAATCCCTACATCACGCAGGAAGACGCCAATGGCAATCTGGGCGATATCCCGGGCTTTGCCATCCTGGGCCTGCGCACCAGCTACCAGGCCGGCAAGGAGCTGAACAATCTGCGCCTGACCGTGGGCATGAAGAACGTGTTTGACCGCCGCTACTTCACCCGCTCCACCGACAACAACGGCGGTGGCAAATACGTGGGCATGCCACGCACCCTGTACGTTCAGGCCACCCTGCCGTTCTAAGCGGCGGCCCCGCGAGCCCACCTCGCGGGGCATCACACCATCACGCGCAATGACTTCGCTCCGTTCTCTGTGGCTGCGGCTGCATCGCTGGTTTGCCCTGGGCCTGGGCTGGATTCTGATTCTGGCCGGGCTCACCGGCACCCTGCTCATCATCGGCCAGCCGCTGGACCGCATGGCACACCCCGAGCTGTTCCAGGCCCGCACGACGCATGCGCAGCAGGCCGCAGCACTGACGCCGATACTGGCAAGAGCCCATGAGGAGTTCGGCAGCAAAGCCACTCTGCGCTTCCGGCTGCCTCAGGAGACACAGGACAGCCTGTGGCTGCGCGTTCAGGCTGCGGACTGGCGCGGCACCATTTACCTGAACCCCGTCACCGGAGCGGAGCAGGGCCGCCGCGGCGAGACCGAGGGCTTTGTCAACACGCTGTTCAAGCTGCACAGCACCTTGCTGCTCGACGCCAACGGCAAGGCCATACTGGCCTGGACCACCCTGGCCTACGTGCTGCTGCTGCTGACGGGCGTCATTCTCTGGTGGCCCAAGCGCTGGCCGGGCAACTGGCGCATAGAACTCAATAAAAGCCTGGTGCGCGCCCTGTTCGACATGCACCGCATCGGCGGCGTGATCATGGGCCTGCTGATAACGGTGTCGGTCGTCACCGGTGCCTATATGGCATGGCGGCCGCTGGGCGACTGGCTCAATGTGCTCAGCAGCAGCACGGCAATCAAGCCACCCAAGCTGCCCGCACTGACTACGGAAACATCTGCCAAACCGCTGCCAGCCGATGTGGATGCCATGCTGGCCTCGGCCCGCGCGGCCATGCCCGATGCCCAGGCCAGCTTCGTGCAGCTGCCGCCCAATGCCAAGCAGGCAGTACGCATCCGCTTTCGCGCCCCCGGTGAACCGCACCCCAACGGCATCAGCTCGGTATGGCTGGACCCGCGCAATGGTGCCGTGCTGGACGTCAGACGCTGGAATGAACTCGACCCCGGCGCTGCGGCGGTGGCCGTGGCCTATCCGCTGCACACGGGCGAGCTGGGTGGCGTACTGATGGAAATCCTGGCCGGCCTCAACGGCCTGGTGCTGGGCGGCTTGGGCATCAGCGGAATCTGGCTCTGGTGGCACCGCCGCAAGGCCAGAAAGCTTGCCGCCCGGAGAAAGCCCTGAGAGTGCGGGCCGGCGCCCGGCAGCCCGCGCCCGGCCCTTGCCCCATGTTCCAGGCTCGAAGCCCCTGTTAAGGGCCGGGTCTGCTTGCATCACAGCCTCTGCGGCCTCAGCATCTGGACTTCCACCGATGAGCAGACAAGGAGCTGAAGATGGCTATGAATCCCGTTGGCTGGTTCGAGATCTACGTGCAGGACATGTCGCGCGCCAGGAGCTTCTACGAAGCCGTGCTGGGCTGTCAGCTGCAAGCGCTGGCCATGCCGGAAGGCGGCGAGCACCCCGACATGGAGATGTGGGCCTTTCCAGGGCAGCCGGATAACGCTGGTGCCACCGGAGCGCTGGTCCGCATGCCGGAATGCCCCTCTGGCGGCGGCGGCACGCTGGTCTATTTCGTCTGTGAAGACTGCGCCGAGCAGGCCGCCCGCGTCGCACGCAACGGCGGCAGCCTGCACCGCGACAAAGTCTCCATAGGCCCCTATGGATTTATTGCCCTGGCCATCGATACCGAAGGCAATATGTTTGGCCTGCACTCGATGAAATAGGGCTCGCGCCAGCCCACGAAAAAGGCCTGCCTCCGAGGAGGACAGGCCTTTTTACCTGGCAAGCGGGCGCAATCAGGCCAGCAGCTGCCTCAGCACATAGGGCAGGATGCCGCCATGGCGGTAGTAGTCCACCTCGATGGGGGTATCGATGCGCAGCTTCACGGTCACGGTTTTCTTGCTGCCATCGGGCCTGGTGATCACCAGCTGGGCATCGCTTTGCGGCGCCAGGTCGGCGGCCGGGATCACATCGATGAACTCCTCGCCCGTCAGACCCAGGGTTTGCCAGCTGTCATTGCCCTTGAACTGCAGCGGCAACACGCCCATGCCCACCAGATTGGAGCGGTGAATGCGCTCGAAGCTGCGCGCCACCACGGCCTTGATGCCCAGCAGTTGCGTGCCCTTGGCCGCCCAGTCGCGGCTGGAGCCCGTGCCGTATTCCTCGCCTGCCAGCACCACCGTGGCACGGCCCGCGGCCTGGTATTTCATGGCCGCGTCGTAAATGGCCATCTTCTCGGCCCGGCCATGGTCGTCGCGGAACAGGGTGACACCGCCCTCCTCGCGCGAGCCGTCGCCTGCGGCGGGGATCATCAGATTCTTGATACGCACATTGGCAAAAGTGCCGCGCATCATCACCTCATGGTTGCCCCGGCGCGAGCCATAGCTGTTGAAGTCGGCCTTGTGCACGCCATGCTCGAGCAACCACTTGCCTGCCGGCGAAGACTCCTTGATGGAGCCTGCGGGCGAGATATGGTCGGTGGTGATGGAGTCACCGAACAAGGCCATGATGCGAGCACCGTGCACCGCACTGGAGTTAGAGCCTTTCTGACCTGCAGCGCTGCCCCCGTTTTCGGGTAGTGCTTTCAAATCCAGAGCGAAGTCGGCAAAGAACGGCGGCTCGGCGATATAGGTGCTCTCGGGCCAGGTATAGGTGGCGCCCGTCACACCCCGAATCTTTTCCCAGAGCTTGCCCGGCTCACTGGCCACCTGCTCGTAATTGCTGCGGAAGGCCTTGCCGTTCATGGCGAACTTGAGCAGCTCCTGAATTTCCTCGCTGCTGGGCCAGATGTCGCCCAGATACACATCCTTGCCGCCCTTGCCCTTGCCCACGGGCTCGGTCATCAGGTCTTTGCGCACCGTGCCGGCAATCGCATAAGCCACCACCAGCGGAGGGCTGGCCAGGAAGTTGGCCTTGATATTGGGGTGAATGCGAGCCTCGAAATTGCGGTTGCCCGAGAGCACGGCCGAGCAGACCAGATTGTTCTGCGTGATGACGGCATTGATCTCGGGGGTGAGATCACCGGCATTGCCGATGCAGGTGGTGCAGCCGTAGCCTGCCAGCGCAAAGCCCAGTTTTTCCAGATAAGGCAGCAAGCCCGCCTCGGTCAGATAGCGGGTGACCAGGCGAGAGCCCGGGGCCAGCGAGGTCTTGATATGCGGCTTGACCTTGAGGCCTGCCTGCACCGCCTTCTTGGCCAGCAGGCCCGCCGCCAGCATGACGCTGGGGTTGGAGGTATTGGTGCAGCTGGTGATGGCTGCAATCAGCACATCGCCGCTGCCGATATCGAAGCTCTTTTCCGGCGCTGCAACCGCATGGCTGGCATCAGCAGCAATCGCACTGGCCTCGACCTTACCTGTCTCGGGTGTGTTGCTCACCATCTCGGCCTTGTTGCGCTCCGCACCGGCCGACAGGGGTTTGCTCTCGGGCTGCAAGGCCTCGGGACCATCGGGGCTCACCACGTGGCGACGCGCCAGCTGATCGGCAGGGAGATTGAAGCCATTCTGGGCCACGGGAGCGCTGAACAGCTCGTCGAACTGCCCTGCCACATGGCCGATCTCGATGCGGTCCTGCGGGCGCTTGGGCCCGGCCAGACTCGGTGCCACCTTGCCCAGATCCAGCTTGACCACATGCGAGTAGTCGATTTCGCCGGCCTTGGGCACGCCAAACAGCTGCTGGGCCTTGAAGTAGGCTTCGAAGGCCTGAATCTCGCTCTTGGTACGTCCCGTTCCCTTGAAGTACTCGATGGTCTTTTCATCGACTGGGAAGAAACCCATGGTCGCCCCATACTCAGGAGCCATATTGCCGATGGTGGCGCGATCCGGCAGCGACAGGCTGCGCGTTCCTTCGCCAAAGAACTCGACGAACTTCCCGACCACTTTTTCCTTGCGCAGCAGCTCCGTGACCGTGAGCACCAGATCGGTGGCCGTCACGCCTTCGCGCAACTGGCCGGTCAGCTCAAAGCCCACCACATCGGGCGTGAGGAAGTACACAGGCTGGCCCAGCATGGCCGCCTCGGCCTCGATGCCGCCCACACCCCAGGCCACCACGCCTATGCCGTTGATCATGGTGGTATGGCTGTCGGTACCGACCAGGGTGTCGGGGTAGTACACCGCCTCGCCCTTGCCACTCCTGGCCTTGTGCACGCCACGCGCCAGGTATTCCAGATTGACCTGGTGCACGATGCCGAAGCCCGGCGGCACGACGCCGAAGGTGTCGAAGGCCTGCATGCCCCATTTCATGAACTGGTAGCGCTCCTGGTTGCGCTGGAACTCCAGCTTCATGTTCAGGTCCAGCGCCTTCTTGGTGCCGAAGTAGTCCACCATGATGGAGTGGTCCACCACCAGGTCCACGGGCACCAGCGGCTCGATGGACTTGGGCCTCTTGCCCAGCTTGGCAGCGGTGCTGCGCATCGCGGCCAGATCGGCCAGCAAGGGCACGCCGGTGAAGTCCTGCAGCACCACGCGCGCGACGACAAACGGAATCTCGTCGACCCGCTCCGCCTTGGGTTGCCAGCGCGCCAGCTGCGCCACATGCTCCTCGGTGATCTTGTTGCCGTCACAGTTGCGCAGCACCGATTCGAGCACGATACGAATCGAGACAGGCAGGCGCTTGATCTCCGGGAACTGCTTGGCCAGGGCCGGCAAGGAATAGAACTTGCCCTTCTTGCCCTCGGCCAGTTCAAAGGACTTCAGGGTTTTGGCAAAAGCATGCGACATCGTGAGACTCTCCATGGACAGAACACAGGGAAAACGCTTTTGCATTCCATTGTGCACACAATGCCCGTGAAAAGGGTGGGACAGGGCGCCGGCAACGCAAACCAGCTCACATGGGCGCAAGAGAAGAAAGCCCGCACGGGGCGGGCTGGAGTCGCGCCGAAGCAATCTCAAGCGCCAGCGTCCGGCAGAAACTCCTCTCCTTCGCTCAAGGGCGCAAAGCGGTAGCTGGCCGGCGTGCGGCTGAGCTTGACCGGAGCGCCCAGCCCCTGGTATTGGCCCATCGTCACCACCATCTCGCGGTGTGCGGTGTGCGGGTGCTCAAGCGCCTGAGCTACATCGAGCACCGGCGCGGCAGGCACGCCGATGGCCATCAGCTCGTCGGCAAGCCTCACGCCATCGAGGGGCGCAAACGCCTGCTCGAGCAAGGGCTTGAGTTCGGCACGATGGACGGAGCGCTGGCCTGCGGTGGCAAAGCGCTCGTCCTGCGCCAGTCCCTCCTGCCCGACATGCTGGCACAGCAACCGGAACTGCCTGTCGTTGCCCACGGCCAGAAAGATGGGAGCACCGCCCGTGCTGAGCACGTCATAGGGATAGATATTGGGATGTGCATTGCCCGAACGCTGCGGCAGCTTGCGCCCCATGAACCAGTTGGCCGCATGGGGGTGGAGCAGCGACAGCCCGGAGTCGTAGAGCGAAGCATCCACCAGTTGCCCCTGTCCGCTGCGCCCCCGCTCGTGCAGGGCCAGTAGCACGCCTATGGTGGCATTCAGCCCCGTCACCATGTCCACCACCGGCAGTCCCACGCGCAGCGGCTCGCCGTCGGCTTCGCCGTTGATGCTCATGATGCCGGCCATGGCCTGGATGGCGGCGTCGTAGCCGGGCAGGCTTCCCAGAGGGCCGTCGGCGCCGAAGCCCGTGACGCGGCACCAGATCAGATGCGGCAGCTCTTCGCGCATCTGCTCATAGCCTATGCCCCATTTCTCCATGGTGCCGACCTTGAAGTTCTCCACCACCACATCAGCCTCGGCCATCAAGGCGCGCACGCGCTGCTGGCCTTCGGGCGCGGACAGGTCGAGAAACTGGAGGCGCTTGTTGCGGTTCAAGCCGAAGTAGTAGGAGGCCACGCCGTCGCGAAACGGAGGCCCCCAGGTGCGGGTGTCATCGCCCTGCGGCGGCTCCACCTTGAGCACATCGGCGCCATGGTCGCCCAGTATCTGGCCACAGAACGGCCCGCCGAGAATGCGTGACAGATCAAGCACCTTGACGCCCTGCAGGGCTCCGGCGCCAATCGTGGCTGGATTGTGCATGTTTCACTTTCCGACAGAATGCGGGCCCATGGCCTGCGTGTTGATCAAAGATTGCTCGTGGGCTTGCACCGCCAGTCGCGGCAGCCCATGTCTCAGGCCAGAGGCTTTCGGCCCACGCTGCGCACCAGCGCGCTCAGGCGCTGATGGATGGCATGGAAGCTCTGGTCCGCCTCTAGCTGCGAGGCAACAGGCTGGCGCAGGTGCTTGCCCTCCAGTTCCAGCTTGGCGCGGATTTCCGGATTCACCAGCGCCTGCCCTATGGCGCTGCGCAGCGCGGCGACCCGGTCCGCGGAGGTGCCCCTCTTCACAAAATAGCCCGCACTGACGGTGTATTCAAAATCCGGGCTGAGGCGGCTTTGCGATATCAGCGGAACATGGGTCAGCTCCTTGGGCAATACCTTGGAAAAGCTGGTCAGAATCTTCAGCCGTCCCTGCTTGGCCATGCCTTCAAAGCTTGCCTGATAAGGCAGGATGGCGAAGTCCACCTGCCCTCCTGCCAGGTCCTGCAGGGCCGGCGCGCCGCCCTTGTAGGGCACATGCAAAAACGGCAGCCTCAGTCTGGCTGCAAGAGCATCGCCCATGAGGTTGTACATGGAGTCCACACCCACCGTGCCATAGGTCAGCGGGCCGTTCTTGCTGGCGCGTGCATATTCGATGAACTCGTCATAGCTGTTGACCGGTAACCCGCTCTTGACCATGAGCACTATGGGCGACTCCGTCGTGGGAGCGGCCAGCGTGAAGTCCCCCGGCTTGTAGCGCGCTGCCGTATTGAGCATGGGTGCCAGGAAGATCTCGTTGGCCGAACCATGGAAGAACATATAGCCGTCTGCAGGCGCGTTGAGCACCTTGGCTGCGGCAATCATGCCCGTGCCGCCGCCCAGGTTCTCCACCACCACCTGCTGCCTGATGCTGCGGCCTATGGATTCGGCAAAGATGCGCGCCGCCACATCGCTGGCCCCGCCTGCGGGAAAAGGCACCATGAGAATCAGTGGCTTGGCAGGAAATCTTTCTGCAGCCCGGACCCAGCTCGAACCTGCCGCCAGGGCAGCCGTCTGCCACAGCGTGTGCCGCATAAAGCCGCGGCGGTTCCATGTGTTCATCTCTTCTCTCCCGTTCAGGGTGCGACCGCTCAGGCCAGATAGCTTTGCACCAAGTGCGTCCAGAAGGCCGCGCCTATGGGCAGGGCCTTGTCGTTGAAGTCGTACAGCGGGTTGTGCACCATGCAGCCTCCGTCCTCGCCTACGCCGTTGCCCAGCCGGATATAGGCGCCGGGGCGCTTTTGCAGCATGTAGGCAAAGTCTTCGCTGCCCATGGTCGGCGTGCGCTCGCCCACCTTGTCCTCGCCCAGCAGGCGTATGGCCACCTGCCGCGCATATTCGGTCTGGGCGGCGCAATTCACGAGCACCGGGTACTTGTGCACGTAGTCGATATCGCAGCTGAGCTGATAGCTCTCGGCCTGGGCCTGCACGAAGGCCTTGATGCGCTTTTCCACCCAGCTGCGCACGTCCGGGTGCAGGGCCCGCACGCCGATCTTGAGCACGGCGCTTTCAGGCACGATGTTGAAAACCTCGCCGGCCTGGATGGAACCCACCGTGATCACGGCCGCCTGCTGGGCATCGATCTCGCGCGTGATGATGGACTGCAGACCCAGCACTATGCTGGCCGCGCACTGCATGCTGTCTATGCCGTGGTGCGGCATGGCGCCATGAGCACTGCGCCCGCGCAGCGTAACGGTCACGCGGTCGAACGATGCCATGGCCGGTCCCTGGCTGATGGCCATCCGGCCCACGGGCAGGCCAGGTGCGTTGTGAAGCGCATAGATCTCGTCGCAGGGAAACAGCTCGAACAGCCCCTCGTCCACCATGCGCATGGCACCGCCTTCGTTCTCCTCGGCCGGCTGGAAGATCAGGTTCAGCGTACCGTTGAAATCGAGCTTCTCGGCGACGTACTTTGCCGCGCACAGCAGGATGGCTGTATGTCCGTCATGGCCGCAGGCATGCATTTTCCCGGGCAGGCGGCTGGCGTAGTCCAGGCCTGTTCTTTCATGGATAGGCAAGGCATCCATGTCCGCGCGTATGCCCAGCGACTTGCTGCCCGAGCCCTTTTTGAGCACGCCGACCACGCCGGTCACGCCCAGGCCGCGGTGCACCGCATAACCCCAACGAGCCAGGGAATCGGCCACCATGTCGCTGGTGCGCGTCTCTTCGAAAGCCAGTTCGGGATGGGCATGGATGCTGCGGCGGATCTCCACGAACTCGGCAGCAACGGACTGCAGTTGGGCGAGCAGAAGGGAAGTTGAAGATGTCATGGCTATGGATAGTTGAAATACCCCGACTCATGCCTTGCATGGGCTCTCGGGCAGTGGCAGGCAGTGCGAAACAGTGTCCTCCTCTCGGCCAAGGCGAGACGTTTCGAAAAGTTCTAACACGTCCACCCTTCGATGGCATGCCTACGCTTGCGCCCAAGCGACAGCGTCATCAGTCAAGCTTCACGCCGGCCTTTTGCACCACCTCGCTCCATTTGTCGAGCTCGCTCTTCACGAAGCCGGCCAGATAGGCGGGCTGGGCATCCGCGCCGCGCTCCAGGCCCTGAGCCGCAAAGGCTTTCTTCACATTCTCGGAATCCAGCGCCTTGGCATAGGCCTGATTGAGCAGCTCAACCCGCTCCACTGGCATGCTCTTGGGGCCGACCACGCCGAAGAACACGCTCACGTCATAGCCTGCCAGACCCTGCTCGGCGATCGTGGGGATCTGGGGCATGGCACTGGAACGTTTGGCCGTGGCCACGCCAAGGGCCTTGACCTTGCCGGCCTTGATATAGGGCATGGCCGTGAGGATGTCGGTGAAAGTCATGTCCACCTGACCGGCCAGCAAGTCGTTAAGCGCCGGCCCCGTGCCCCTGTAGGGCACATGCTGCAGCTGGGTGCCGGCCAGGCCGTTGAACAGCACACCCGCCAGATGGGATGAAGCGCCATTGCCCGAAGACGCGAAATTGAGCTTGCCGGGCTTGCTCTTTTCCAGCGCGATCAGCTCCTTGACGTTGCTGACGCCCAAGTCCGGCCGAACCACCAGCACATTGGGCAGATAGCCCACGTAGATGATGGGCGTGAAGCTGGTGCGCGGGTCGTAGCTGATGGACTTGTACAGCGGCTTGTTGATGGCCAGCGGACCCGAAGTACCGAACATCAACGTATAGCCGTCAGGCTTGGCACGTGCCACGAAGTCCGCTCCGATATTGCCGCCGGCGCCGGCCTTGTTCTCCACGATCACGCTCTGGCCCAGCTCCTTGGTCAGCTCGGTCGCCAGAATGCGTGCCATGGCATCGGTAGGGCCGCCGGGCGGAAACGGCACGATGAACGTGATGGGGCGTGTCGGATACTTCTCCTGGGCAAGCGCGGGCAGTGCCGCCGACAGGGCGGCGGATGCCATCAGGCCCAGCGCTGCGCGTCTGGCTTTATGCATGTCTGTCTCCTTGGAAGGGTGTTGCCGATGAACCGGCAAAATCACTGCGGGGTGCCGCCGGCAACGGCCTTGAAGCGCTCCATGCGCGTCTTCTCGCGTGCGTAGGCGCTCCTCGCGTACTGCTCGAACTCTTGCGGGCTGCGGTAGTTCAGCGGCTGATTGAGTTGTTCGAGGATCTTGCGCCCCTGTGCCGACTCCAGCGCCGCCTTGAAGGCGTCATGAATGATGCGCAACCGCGCTGGCGCCAGGCCGGCAGGGGCGGCAATGCCATAGGGCGACTCGATCACTGCGTCCACGCCCAGCTCTCTCAAAGTGGGCACTTGGGGGAACTGCGGAACACGGCTGGACGTGAACATTGCCAGGTAGCGCAATCGGCCCGACTGGATATGCTGGGAGGCTACGCCGGAGAGCACGCCCGCATCGATGTGGCCGCCCAGCAGATCGCTGGCCTGCTCCGAATCTCCCTTGTAGGGCACGCGATTGAGCTGCAGGCCCGTGGACTGCACCAGCTCGCTCAGTACGATGCTGGGCGTTTGCACCGGACCGGCCGCACCGACGGAGATCTGGCCGGGACGCCTGCTCGCATCTTCGGCAAACTCCTTCCAGCTCTTCCACGGTGCATCCCTGCGCACAGCCAGCCCGAAGGTGTAGTCGGTCATGCCGATCACGTAGCTCAGCTTCAAGGGGTCGAAGCTCACCCGGTTCAGATACGGTTCGCGATAGACACTGGCAGGCAGCACCGCCAGGGTGTAGCCATCCGGCTGAGCCCGCGCCAGCTCCACCGCACCAAACGTGCCGTTGGCGCCTGGCTTGTTCTCTATGACCACCAGTTGCCCCAGCAGCTGCGAGGCTTGCTGTGCCACCACCCGCAAATGCGCGTCCGTCGGTCCGCCGGCACCATAGGGAACCACCAGGCGAATCGGCCGAGCCGGATAGGATTCGCTCTGAGCCTGCGCGGCCGAATGGGCTGCCGCCAACAGCACTGCTCCCGAGGCTGCGGCCAGCAGCCGTCGGCGCTCTCTTGCGTGATTGCGCATACTTGTCTCCTTGCAGAAATAATCCGAGAGCCGATAACACCTTTTTCACGAAGCGTTTCAGCCGTTTCTTCTACTTATTTCAAGGCCGCCGGCAATCACTCCAGCCACTGCGCCGGCACGGCAGCCGCATCGTCCAGCGGATCGCGCGGCAGCACACGGTGCAGCAGCACCAGTTGCGACAGGCGCAGGCGCTCGGCCGAGCCGGTCTGTGCGGCTTCCCAAGCCATGGCGATGGCCGTGGTGCAGTTGTAGAGAGCTGTGGCGGCCTGGCGGGCCAGCACTTCGCCACCGTCCTGAGCAGCCCTGTCGGCCAGGGTGCCGGCGCGGGCCAATGCATCTTCCAGCGCCTGGCGGTAACCGGGCACCAGACTGGCATGATCGAGCAAGCCATGTAGATACTGCTGCAGCACAGGCAACGAACCTTCGCGCTTGATGGCGCGGATCACGTCCAGCGCCACGATATTGCTTGTACCTTCCCAGATGGAGCCCAGGTGGGCATCGCGCACCAGACGCGGATCGCTCCACTCCTCGATATAGCCACAACCGCCGCGCACTTCCATCGCATCACCAGTGACCTTGCGTGCATCGCGGCAGGCGCGGAACTTGATCAGCGGCGTCAGAATGCGCAGCAGCGCATAGGCATCCGGCTGGCCCGCGTCGGAGCGCATCAGCGTCTGCGCGGTCTGGAACACCATGGTGCGCGCCTGCTCGGCGGGCACGCGCAGCTTGTCGAGCTGGCGCTGCATCAGCGGCATCTGCTCCAGGCGCTTGCCAAAGGCAATGCGTTCATGGGCGATGAATTCGGCCTCGGCCACAGCACGGCGCATCATGCCGGCGGAACGCACACCGTTGGACAAGCGCGAGTTGTTGACCATGTCGGCCATCTGCACAAAGCCCCGGCCTTGCTGGCCCACGAGATAGGCCACGGCGCCGTCCATGCGGATCTCGCCGCTGGCCATGGACTTGGTGCCCAGCTTGTCCTTGAGACGGATGATGCGGTAACGGTTGGTGCTGCCATCGTCCAGGGAACGCGGCAGCAGAAACAGCGAGATGCCCTTCATGCCCGGCGCCCCGCCCTCCACACGAGCCAGCACCATGGCGAACTCGGCATCGGGGTTGGAGCAGAACCACTTGTCGCCGGTGAGAAGCCATGAGCCGTCGGCCTGCGGGGCGGCCAGAGTCAGCGTGCCCGCGATGTCCGAGCCTGCGGCCTGCTCGGTCATGAACATCGCGCCCTGGGCCTGGTTCTCCCAATCCAGTGAGAGCAGCTGAGGCAAATACTTGTCCACCAGCTCGGGGGTACCGTACTTCTTGAGCGTGCGCGTCAGCGAATCGGTCATGGACAACGGGCAGCACAGGCCGAACTCGGACTGCACGAACAGAAAGGTCAGTGCGTACTTGACGATGGGCGGCATCTTGCCGCTCCAGCCCAGCATGTCTTCCCGGTGCGAAATGGCTTGCAGACCGAACTCACCGTAGGCGATGCGCTCAAGCTCTTCATAGGCTGGATGCTTGATGATGCGCTGGCTGTCCTGGCCCGCGCGGCTGCGGTGCTCAAGCGTGGGCGGATTCCTGTCGGCAACGCCGGCCAGCTCGTCGATGCGCCCACCGGCCAGCTCACCCATGCGCTGCAGATAGGGCTGCAGATGGGCCAGCAGATCGGCTGGCAGATAAAGCGCCAGCAGCGACTGCAACTCAGGATCGGTGGCGTAGAAATTGGCACTGTGGCGATCAGGCACGGGATGGGCTGCAGCGCGGACAGCCTGGGCCACGGCATGCACCTGGCTCTTATCGTTGGCGGACATGAACGTCTCCTGCTGAATTCGAATATCCCTGATGAGCTGAGCCCCCTCTCATCGGAAAGAGGACGACAACCTCGCTACAGGGCTTACCTTGCTTGCCGTCTCTGGGTTCGGCCATGACGAATTCAGGCGGTATGTACCGCACACAAAGCCAGCAATTGAGGCAAGGACTGCCACGAATTTCAGCACCCTCATATATTCACGTCAAATATTATTAAAATCTTTCTCAATACTTTTTAAATATCAATAAATCATGGAACTGAGGTTGCTGCACTACTTCGTCACCCTCGCCGAAGAGCTTCATTTCAGCCGTGCGGCGCAGCGGCTGTCGATCTCCCAGCCCCCGCTGTCCGTGGCCATCAAGCAGCTGGAGCAGGAACTGCAGGCCCAGTTGTTCGAGCGCAGCAGCAAGGGCGTACGGCTGACTGCGGCCGGTGAACATTTGCTGGACAAGGCACGCCAGCTATTGGCTCTGAGTCAGCAGGCCGCACAGGAAACGCGCGACGTGGCCCAGGGCACGCGCGGCCATCTGCGCCTGGGCTTCGTGGGGTCGAGCCTGTACCGCGGCTTGCCACAGGCGCTGGAACAGTTCCAGCACGACCACCCCCTGGTGCGCGTGGACATGCTTGAGGCCAACAGCGCAGAGCAAATCCTGGACCTGCAGCAAATGCGGCTGGACATGGCCCTGGTCCACTCCATACAGCCGCCCGAAGGAATTGCCAGCCGGCTGCTGATGGAAGAGCCTTTCGTGGTCTGCCTACCCGACCGCCACCCGCTGCAGGCCAGCGCCGCCATCGATCTGGCCGAACTCAAAAACGACCGTCTGATTCTGTTCTCCAGCCTGGTCTCGCCTACCTATCACCAGCGCATCTACGAGATGTGCCTGGCCCATGGCTTTGCACCCGAAGTACGCCACGAGGTACGGCACTGGCTGTCGGTGATCTCGCTGGTTTCGCTGGGTCAGGGCGTGGCACTGGTACCCCAGGCGCTGACACGCGTGGGCATGCCGCGCCTGGTGTTCCGCCCGCTCAAAGGCTCGCACCCATCATCAGAGATGCTGGCCATGTGGCGGCGTACACCGGCCAATCCGCTGGTGCAGGCATTGCTGGACTGCCTGCAGCAGGCCGTGACGGAACTATGAGGCCAAGTCAGGACTGATCATCGCTGACCGGCAGGCCTGCCCGGATCTGCTTCAACGCTTCACCGCCGAATTCTTCGAAATAGCATTGGCTGCTCACAAGGAACGCTTATTGGCATGGAAATAAGAGGCCAGGACGATTTACACAACTCCGGGCAATTCATCCTGCCACTTGGCTAGTGAATGGGAAGCCGGTCACGCGCTTGGCTCGGGGCGGAGCGTAGGTACGGACCTTGGAAGTGCTCAGGCCCAGGCGCACGAGCGACTCGGCAATGGTTACGGCCGCGGCTACTCCATCGACCACTGGTACACCGGTCAGTTCACGGATCCTGGCATCCAGTTCAGCCATGCCTCCACAGCCGAGGCAAATGACTTCCGCATGGTCTTCGCTGACGGCAAGGCTGGCTTGACGAACAATCGCTTCGACCGCGCGCTCGGGTTGAGTTTCCAACTCCAGCACAGCCATGCCGCTGGCGCGAACCGATGCACAGCGCTCGTCCAGGCCGGCAAGCTTGAGTCGATCCTCGATCAATGGCACAGCTCGATCCAGCGTCGTGACCACCGAGTATTTGTGGCCCAGGAACATGGCCGCGGTGGCCGCTGCCTCGGTGATGTCCACCACGGGAACGTCCAGCAACTCCTGCAGGCCCTCGCGGCCATGTTCACCGTAGCCGGCTTGAATGACTGCATCAAAGGGTTGTCCATAGCTCATCACGGCGTCCATGACGCCGACCGCGGCAAGATAGCTCTCAAAATTCCCCTCGACCGATTCGGCACCAAAGCGCGGGGTCAGCGCGACTATCTCTGTTCCAGGCGCAGCAACCTTCCGAGCTTGCATGCCAATGGCATGGGTCATCGACTCAGTGGTGTTCACGTTCACGATCAAAATGCGCATGATTTTCAACTTTCCTTCTCAGTGTTTGGCGGAGGCTACGGAAATGGCTTCGCCATCCTGGTCTTCGTAGGTGAGACCTTTCGGTGCAACCATCCAATAGAACAAGGCACCCAGTCCGGCTGCGATGAACCAGGAGAACTGGGACAGCGATTGCAACGTCGGCAGGAATGCAAAGAGCAGCGAGATCAGGGATGACGGAATCAGGGCCTGAATTGCCTTGGGGTTGATGCCATTGCGGTAGTGATAGGGGCCTGCAGGGTCGTGTGTATAGAGCGCCGGAACGTTCACGCGCTGTTTGCGGATCAGCCAGTAGTCGGCCATCACGATGCCGAACAGCGGTCCCAGAAATGAACCCAGCCCTCCCAGGAAGTAGACGATGACCAGCGGAGAGTTGTAGAGATTCCAGGGCAGGATCACGAAACCGAGAACCGCGCTGACAAGAGCTGCCCGGCGGAAGTTCAGATGCCTGGGCATGAGGTTGGCCAGCGCCAGGGCAGGAGCCACGAAATTGGCCATCAGGTTCACGGCGATGGTCAAAATCAGCAGCGAAAGACTGGCCAACATCAACAGCGGCTTATTGGGAATGTTCTGGACGATGTCGGTCGGGCTTTGAATCAGCGTGCCGTCGATGGCAAGCTGGCCGCCTGTCAGGATGACCACGATCAAGCCGAAGATCAGCATATTGATCGGAATGCCCCAGAAATTGCCTTTCACCACGGCGCTGCTTGAGGTGGCTGCGCGTGTGAAATCACAGAAGTTCAGCACGAAGGTGCCGTAGATCGCCACCCATAGCGATGCAGCGCCCAGAATCTGCAGCCACATGGCTCCGCCACTGCTTGCAAATGGGGCAGACCAGTGCAGAGTCCATTTGGCGCTGTAGAAGATCCATCCTGCCAGGGCAATGAAAGTCAACAGAATTACAGGCCCGGCAAAGGCCTCGTACTTTCGGATGCTCTCCATGCCCCAGCAGGCAATGAGAACCTGCACAACCCATAGGATGGAAAAGCTGATCCAGCCCAGCAATGGCAGGCCCAGCACGACTTGCTCTTTCAGCGACTGCAAGCCGGGAAACAGCGTGATCAGCATCACGTCAAGAACCATCGATGCCAGGTAGGTTTGAATGCCGAACCAGGCAATGGCGACTCCGCCGCGGATCAATGCTGGGATCTGCGCACCGCGTGTACCAAAGCTGATGCGGCTCATCACCGGAAAGGGAATCCCTGTACGGGTCCCCATAAAGCCCGAGAGGGACAGCAGCACGAACAGAAATGCCGCCCCCAGCAGAAGCGCCATCAGAATCTGGTGTCCTCCCAGCCCAAGTGTGAAAAGACCGATGGCAAACGCGTAGTTGCCGAGGCTGTGTACATCGTTGGCCCAAAGAGTGAACAGGCTGTAGCTCCCCCAGGTACGCCCCTCTTTCGAGGTAGGTGCCAGATCGTGGTTGTACAGCGCCGGAGAAACTCCGGCCGGCAAGCCTTTATCTCGCTTTGGGCTGGTGGTGTTGGCCCCCGAGGTTAGTGACTCACCATGGGTGTCCAGTACTAGGTTGTTCATATGCCGCCTTCCATCAGGGTGCTCCATGGAGCCCCTTTGCCATGACCTCATTTCGGCTGAGCGGGTCATGCTTGTCTACCGTTATTAGCGGCTACGGGCGACGCAGGCCTGCAGCCATGTTTTCGCTGCTGAAGAGCTGTGATGCTTATGAAGCGAATCAAATCTGCCTCATGTCCACTGCTTCAGCAAGCTTGTCCAGAAATGCTTTGAACACATCGCTGACATGCATGCAATGTATACAAGACATGAATTCAAGATGCTAGTAGGAACCCTGGTTCTATCGGCCAGAGATATTCGTTCGATGGAGTCCTCAGATGGGAGGACAAACGGTCAGTAGCAGGCGCAGCAAGCCCTGGCGTGCATTTCTGCCCTGGGCGAGGTGCTGAAACCTACACTTTGATCATGGCTGTTTTGCGTAGATACCCATCTATGAACCTCTCCACGATCCGCGCTGAGCAAAGCCAGGTTGCTGTGCGTATCAAGGGGCTATAGAAAGTACTCTCGAAGTCACACACCGGAATGAGTACCAGTAGTCACTGGTCAGTTGTTGCAAAGCCGGCATTCAGCCCGCGTCCATCGCAGCAATATTGCTCGCCAACGAGCAATCGGCGCTGATGCTCCCATGGCTTTGAGATCAGTTGCGATACCGGGCAGGACAGTGATAGCTGCATTCACCAAGGGCGGCAGCAGTTGAAATAGATGAATAGTCCATTCGGCGGGCAATGCGGAGACCAGCGCTTTGTTGCGATCGGTGGCATTGGCAATTCTTGCTGGAAGACCATTCCACGATGCGATGGCTATCCATGTGGTTTCATGGTCCTGATTGAAACCGTTCCGGCGTCTATCTGCAACGCGAGCCATTCCAAGTCCTGGTCGAGGAACTGGCGTAGCGCCGGTGCCATGATCACCATGGACCGAGGCGGCTCCTTGATGAATGCTGCCGGGCACGATCAGCGAACGCGTAAGTCATCACCGGCACAGATGGCGAGCTCAATCGCCCCCTGGTAGGGACAAGCGCTTCAAGCCTCAACTCAATATTGACTCGACGCAAAGTGTTGGGAGCTCGAGATCGGCAAAGCGGCCGAGCGGCTCAACCAGGCTGGATCCCGCCAAGGACTCCCATCGGCTTTGAAACGCCTATTTGGCTGAAGACGAATCTTCAGGAGCCAGAATGGAGCGGAGTCGGTTGCGTGCTCCGCGACGACCGATCAGGCTTTCATCAAGGCGCGATGCCAATGCATCGATGTGAGCAATCATTAATTGTTCAGCCCGCAGATTGTCTCCAGCCGCCAGCGCCTCAACAATGGCGGCGTGATCGTCATTGAAGACTCTGGCCTCGGTCTTCGATTGGTATAGATCTGAAATCAGAGTTGTTCGTGCCGAGAGATCGACCATCATAGAAGTCAGGAACCGATTGCCCAGACACTCTGCCAGGCAAATATGAAAGTCGGCCAGCAGCCAGCTGCGAGCTTCTGCGTCCCCACAGGCAATGGCTTTGCGCTCTTCGGCGATGTGCTTGCGCAGGCGTTTCAGTGTTGCCTGCAAGGGTTGACCAGCATCACGCAGCATGCCCGGCTCAACGACGCGCCTCGCTGCATAGGTTTCCTGAGCTTCCTCAAACGAAGGCTCTGCAACATACCAGCCAACCCTGGAGCGGACTTCCACAAATCCCCTGGTCTGAAGGTGCATCAAGGCCTCGCGGACCAGGGTGCGGCTGACCTGAAACAAGTCCGCAATGTCTTGTTCACCCAGTTTCTCTCCCGGACGAAGCTTGGCTGTCAGGATCGACTCTATGAGACGCTCGGCGATCTTGGTTTTGGTGATGACTGGAGTACTCATTAAATTGATTTTATGCGACCGAGCTGTTACGAAGTTGAGGATAGGAAGAGTCAATAAATTCGACCATGCCCGCAATGGCAGGTGATAAATATTGCGCTCCAGAGAACATGTGACGGAGCTGACTGAAGAAGGAGCGTAAGTTAAATATGCCTAGTGGGCTATTCGTCTTTCTTCTCCTGCGGTTGCCTCAAGAAACGTCCGGCACACCTTAAGGGAGAACACCTAGCTTTTCCTCAATCAATGTTGTATACAAGTGTTGAGTTCAAGATTTATGATGAAGCAATGGAAACCTCACTCACCTGGTCCATTGCAGAAAGTCTGACCAAAGCAATTGTTGAACATCGACTGATGCCCGGCACCAAGTTGTCGGAACAGAAGCTGGCCAATCATTTTGGTGTTTCCCGCACTCTGGTTCGCCAGGCTTTGTTTCATGCATCACAGAACCGGCTGATCAAGCTCGAGCCCACGCGCGGTGCCTTTGTGGCCACGCCCTCGGTTGAAGAAGCGCGCCAGGTCTTTGCTGTGCGTCGCATGCTCGAAGCCGAAATGGTGCGCAATTTTGCCGCGCAGCAGACACCCTCCCGCTTGTTGGAGCTCAAAGCGCATGTGGCTGCCGAAAGGAAGGCCATGGAAGCCAATGACGTGGGCCAGCGCACCGAACTGCTGGGCGACTTCCACGTGCGCATGGCCGAGCTCATGGGCAACGAGGTGCTGGCTCAGCTGCTGGGCGAGCTGATTTCCCGCTGCGCATTGATCACCCTGGTGTACCAGTCTGCATCAGCGGCCGAGCATTCGCACGAAGAACATGCCGACATCGTGACCGCACTGGCTGCGGGCGATGCCGAACATGCGGTGCAGTTGATGCAGCTGCACCTCGATCACATGGAAGAAGGTCTGTCCTTTAACCGTACTTTGCCAACGCACGATTTGTCGATGGCACTTTCATCCGTATCCCTATGACTTACGATTCCACCGCCTCCTACCCACGCGACCTGATTGGCTACGGCCGCAACACGCCCCATCCCGAATGGCCCGGCAAAGCCCGCGTGGCTGTTCAGTTCGTGCTGAACTACGAAGAAGGCGGTGAGAACCATATCCTGCATGGCGACCCCGGCAGCGAGCAGTTTCTGTCGGAGATGTTCAATCCCGCCAGCTACCCGGCCCGTCACATGAGCATGGACGGCATCTATGAATACGGCTCGCGTGCCGGCGTCTGGCGCATTCTGAAAGAGTTCGAGAAGCGCGGCCTGCCGCTGACCGTGTTCGGCGTGGGCACGGCGCTGCAAAAGCATCGCGAGCTGGCCCAGGCCTTCGACGAGCTCGGTCACGAGGTGGCCTGCCACGGCCTGAAGTGGATTCACTACCAGAACGTGCCCGAAGAGATCGAGCGCGCCCACATGCTGCAATGCGTGGACATTTTTGAAGAGCTGTACGGCGCGGGCGGCGACCACGGCCTGGGCTGGTACACCGGCCGCGACAGCCCCAACAGCCACCGCATCGTGGCCGATGCTGGTCGCTTTACCTACGACAGCGATTACTACGGCGACGACCTGCCCTTCTGGATGAAGGTCGCCAAGAGCGACGGCACGACGCACAACCAGCTCATCGTTCCCTACACGCTGGACGTGAACGATATGCGCTTTGCCCTGCCCCAGGGTTACTCGCATGCCGATCCGTTCTTCCAGTACATGAAGGACACATTCGATGTCCTGTACGCCGAGGGCAATGCCAGCGGCGACAACGCCCCCAAGATGATGAGCATCGGCATGCACTGCCGACTGCTGGGCCGTCCCGGCCGGATTACAGCGCTGCAGCGCTTCCTCGACCACATCCAGAAGCACGACAAGGTGTGGGTGTGCCGCCGTATTGATTTGGCTCGTCACTGGGCCGAGCGTTTCCCTTGCAATGAAGCAGTCTCGGCCTGACTGTACGATCCGAGAACCCCAGGCGATTGAGGAAGGCAAGCTGGGCACTCGATTTTCGAGGCATCATCGCAGCCAGTTCCAACTCGTGCGGCCCTGCATCCTGCCCTGTGGGCAGGGCTAGCCTCTGCGGAGGCTTGCCAAGTGCGCCAAGTGCTGTCCCTGCTTTACCGTTGATCGGTCCATGCTGACCAAAAGTGCTGGGTGTTATCACCATCCCTTGCGAGGAATCGAACGAACCCGATCAGCCTCGATACGCACCAAGCAATGCGAATGCATCTGCTTACAGCCCGCATCCAGAGCGCGTACGCTCGGGAATTGATAGCTGCCTTTGATTCCCGAAGCCAGTCGCGGGATACTTCAGGCTTCGAAAACTCACCGAGAACAACAACTATGCAAGGCCATCCCGAAGTCGTCGACTACCTCAAGGACCTGCTTCGCGGCGAGCTCGCGGCGCGCGACCAGTATTTCGCCCACTCGCGCATCTATGAAGACCAGGGGTTCGCCAAGCTCTTCACGCGCCTGGACCACGAGATGCAGGAAGAAACCCAGCACGCCGACGCACTGCTGCGCCGCATTCTGATGCTGGGCGGCCGCCCCGACATGCGCCCCAAGGAATTCACGCCCGGTGAGACCGTTCCCGAGATGTTGCGCAAGGACCTGGATACCGAATACGAAGTCCGTGCCGGCCTGCAGCAAGGCGTGGCGCTGTGCGAGCAGCACCGCGACTATGTAAGCCGCGACATCCTGCTGGCCCAGTTGCACGATACCGAGGAAGACCACGCCTACTGGCTGGAAAAGCAGCTGGGACTGATCGACAAGATCGGACTGCAGAACTATCTGCAAAGCCAGACCTGAGCCCTGCAACGCAGCGCGGAAAAATACCGAGGCCGTCCTTGATAGACGGCCTTTTTCATGGACTTGGGACGAGTTCGGAAACCATAGTCATCACCAGTGGCGGCAGAGCGGCCTTGTGCCGGATTGTCGATCTTGCAAGGCTCGCCCGACCCCATCTTCTGGAACGAGGCTCTACCAAAATTCACGCCCTTGTGGCATCCCATTGACTCGTTGACAAACGACAAGTCAGAGCCCCCGGGGCGACTCGGCCATCACCGGATGTCATACGGGACTGCCGCTCTTCGTCTCCAACCAGGCACAAGCTGCAGCTGCCAGCAAGACCTGGCAAAGCAGATGCACATGTCGGGCAGGCCCCTGCACCCGGGCCTGCCCTGCACGCCGCATCCTCAGCGCATCGCCGCTGCAGGCGCGACCTGCACCTTCATGCTGCGCACAATGGCCGCCAGCACTACGCCATAGGCGGGAACAAACAGCAGCAGACTCACACCCAGCTTGATGACATAGTCGACCATGGCGATTTCCACCCAGTTGGCCGCCATGAAGGCATCGGAGCTATGCCAGAAGGCGATCGAGAAAAAGGCTGCGGTGTCCAGCACCTGGCCGAACACCGACGCAGCCGCCGGAGCCAGCCACCAGGAATGGCTTTTCTGGCGGATGCGGTCGAAGACCTGAATGTCCAGCAACTGGCCCAGCACATAGGCGGCAAAACTGGCCAGTGCAATGCGGAACACAAAGCCGTTGAAGCTTTGCAGTGCTTCCCAGCCATTGAAGCGGCCCTCGTGGAACAGCACGCCCACCACATAGGACACCACGAGCGCGGGCAGCATGGCACGCATGATGACGCGTCGCGCCGCGGTCTTGCCGATCAGGCGCACGGTCAGATCGGTGGCCAGAAAGATGAACGGAAAGCTGAAGGCGCCCCAGGTGCTGTGAAAGCCCAGCAGCGTAATGGGCAGCTGCACCAGGTAGTTGCTGGCGATGACCAGGGCGATATGGAACGCCACGAGAACGGAGAGATAAAACGGCACGCGCGACGCTTGCGTCTGCACGGCATGAGCGGATGTCATGACAGTCCTTTTTGGTCGATGGGGGCGAGGGAACCCATGGTTGCGAAGAGTGCGCCAGCGCGGCGCAACCGTGAATTTTATGCTGTACGGAATTATCTCTGCCTCCCCCGGCCCGCTTATCCGCCCCGGCGCATGGCGGATATAACAAAAAGCATAGCTTATAGCGCCTTCCAACCCATGTTTTCAGCAGTGAATCAGCCTGCTTTCAATGAATGACAGGCGCTAGCCGCTATCCTTTTTTTGCATCACTCAAAGCGCGAGCTGAGCCTCCTGCCGGGCCGCATGGCGCGTGGCACGCAGCCCTGCCCACTGCAGATCGGCCAGGACCAGCACCACGACGGCCTGTGCCGCCACCCAGGCCAGACCCCAGGCACTGAGCGCCAGCCCGGAGCCAAACACCAGGACCGCGCAGCCCAGCGCCCAGCCCAGATTGCCAACCGCCACGAGACCGATCAGCGTGCGCGGCAGGGGCTCGCGACGCGCCATCCAGGCGGCGGCCGATGCATAGGCCAGCAAGAAAAGACCTGTTGCCGTCAGCAGGAAAGGCGGCAGCCCCGTCAGATCGGCCAGCGGCCGCTGCAAGGCCAGTTGCAGCGCGCCCGTGGCGGCGCAGGAGGCCGCATCGGCCCACATCACAAGACGCAGAAATCGGGGAGAAGCAAAGAGGGACATGGAAGACTCCTGTTCTGAGAGCAAGTTCTTGCGGCCGGCCCTGTGCCGGCTGCTGGGGCCCATGATTGCCATCCGCTCGCACAGCGTCGATAACCTCGCAGGTCATGGCCTGCTGTCCGGCCTGCCACTACGATGCGGGCATGAACTCCAGCACCGCCCCCTCTTCTTTTCATGCCGCTCATATGCCGCCCGGCGCACGCGCGCCGTTCGGCGAGCACCTGCGCCATTGGCGCCAGCATCGCCGGCTGAGCCAGCAGGGGCTGGCACTGGAGGCCGAGATCTCGACGCGTCACCTGAGCTATGTGGAAACAGGCCGTGCACAGCCCAGCCGCGAGATGGTGCTGCGGCTGGCCGAGCGCCTGTCGGTGCCGCTGCGCGAGCGCAATGCATTGCTGGTGGCTGCGGGCTTTGCCCCCATGTACCAGGCCCGTCCCCTGGACCACCCCGATCTGGCCGCCGCGCGCCAGGCAGTAGAGCTGGTACTCAAGGGCCACGAGCCCAGCCCGGCCCTGGCCGTGGATAGACACTGGAACCTGGTGGCGGCCAATGCCATCGTGCCGCTGCTGCTGGACGGTGTGGCGCCCTGGCTGCTGGAGCCACCCGTGAATGTGCTGCGCCTGAGCCTACACTCCGAGGGACTGGGCCCACGCCTGGCCAACTCCGCGCAGTGGCGTGCCCATTTGCTGCACCGCCTGCAGCAGCAGATCGCCGCCACGGCAGACAACGAGCTGCAGGCGCTTCATGACGAAATCGCAGCCTATCCGTTCGCCGAGGACAAGGACTCGCCTCTGCCCAGCCCCATCGCCGTGCCCTTTGAATTGCACACCCATCTGGGCACACTGAGCTTCATCAGCACCATCACCATCTTCGGCACGCCCGTGGACGTGACGCTGCAGGAGCTGGCCGTCGAATCCTTCTTCCCGGCAGATGCCGAGACCCAGGCGGCGCTGCAGCGGCTGCGCCAAGCTTCAGCATCCTGAAGCTTACAGAGCCCTGCCAGCGTAGATGGCCCCCTTGACCACTTCCACGAACTCCTCAATCTGTTCGAAGTTCCGCAGAGATAGGCATCAGCTTCGCTATGGCATGCACACCCATTCTCACTGACCTGCCACACACGGCGAACGATGCCGGCCTCACAACTACCACCCCATAGCGGTATTGACCGCCTGCTCGGTACCAAGCAAGTGCTGCTCCATCAATGCGACTAGAGCGTCTGCATCGCGGCGCAATGCCGCATCGAGCAAGGCCTGGTGCTCGGCCTGGACATTGCGCGCAACCAACGGCCCATGTAGTCGTATCTTGCGATAGCGCTCCGAGTGATCGACCAGTTGGTTCCAAAACTGCAGCAGCCATTCGGAGCCGCAAGCGCCCACCAGCGCCTCATGAAAGCGCCGGTGCTGCGACTCCCACTCGGAAGACATCGCTGCGGAGCCGCCGAGATCAGGCAGCGGCACATGCGCCAACATGTGGAGCGACGCTATCACCTCGGCCTCCCATCGGGCATCGCCACGTCGAATGGACTCGACCAGGCACAGGCGCTCGATGTCGCGGCGGGTCTTCATCAGGTCTGCGAACTCCTGCGATGAAATCCCCCGCACCCGGGCACCGCGGTTTGACTCCGCCAACACCAGCCCTTCAGTACCCAGACGTACGAGCGCCTCGCGGATAGGCGTCAGCCCCAGGCCAAACCGCTCATCTAGGTCTGCAGCCCTCAGGCGCTGCCCAGGTGCCAACTCCCCGCGAAGAATCTCTGTTCTCAGGCGCTGGTAGGCGCGCTCCGTCCTTGAGCCGGCGTCGCTTTTTTCATCTGCTACTGCATTTTCCTGCATAGATGTACGAGAGCTTGTCCTTATATTAGATTTCATTAAACACCTTAAATTTCATGAAATTAAAAATATTTCATGAAATATGAATCTCCATTATCCTGCCCCACCCAAGACACAGCAGAACAAGATGTTCCCACTGCTGTCGCACGTATTCATGGCGTCGCTCACCGCCGGCCTGGCCTTGATTCCCAGCGCGCCCAGTATGGCTCAAAGCAGCTCCACGGTTTACGGAGTCGTCGATCTCGGCTTTGTCCGCGAGAGCGGCGGCCCGAATGGCACCAGCGCCAGCAGGCTGACCAGCGGCGTCGCCTCGGGCTCCCGGCTGGGTTTCAGAGGCAATGAAGACCTGGGAGGCGGGCTGTCGGCGTTCTACGCGCTTGAAATGGGCCTGCTCGCCGATACAGGCGGCTTGGCCCAGGGCGGCCTGGCATTCGGCCGCCAAGCCACAGTCGGCATCCATGGCAACTTCGGCTCCATCACGCTGGGTCGCCAGTACACGCCCGTGGCGTTGATCCAGACCGAGACCGACCCATTCGTCACGGGTCTGGCGGGCGACTCCGCCAACCTCATCAGCGCAGGCGGCGCGGGCGGCAACAACCGCATGGACAATACGCTGCGCTATACCTACAAGGCAGCCAACGGCCTGATGGCCGACGCGGTCTACGGGTTTGGCGAAGTCGCCGGCGACTCCGGCGCCAAGCGGCAGTACGGAGGCGCCCTAGACTATGTGGCAGGCCCTGCCTATGCCAAGCTGGGCTACCACAGCGTCAACGATGCGACCGGCAAGGCCGGCCGGCTGACCTTTCTCGGCGCGACCTATGACTTCGGATTCGCCATGGCCCACTTCAACTATGTGGTGAACAAGGGCTCGGCCGTCTTCGGCATCGTGAACCAGGATTCACGCGACATGCTGCTCGGCATCAGCGTGCCCTATGGGCCGGGCAAATTCATGGCCTCGTACATCCGCAAGGACGACCGCACGGTCGCCAATTTCGACGCCAGCCAATGGGCCGTCGGCTACATGTACTTTCTGTCGAAGCGCACCACGCTCTACACCTCGATCGCACGGATAGACAACAACGCCCCCGCAACGTCAAAAACAGGCTTCTACCGCGTGGGCAACGCCACGGAGCAGGGCCTGGGCTCCCGCGCCTTCAACTTCGGAATCCGGCACGCCTTCTAGGCCAGCTTCGTACCCCGGCATTGCAATCACCATAGGAATACCCACCATGAACCATCATCGCCGGCGCGCCTTCATCGCGGCCGCATGCACCACGGCCCTCGGCCTTCTGTCTGGCACCGCGCCATCACACGCGGCCGACCGCTACCCGCACAAGCCCATCACCCTGGTGGTGGCCTATCCCGCTGGCGGCGACACCGACGTGCTGGCCCGCCTGATCGGAGAAAAGCTGGGTGCCCGACTTGGCCAGCCGGTGATTGTCGAGAACCGCACCGGCGCGGCTGGCACCATCGGCACCGCCTATGTCTCGAAGGCAGTCCCCGACGGCTATACCCTGCTGCTGGCGCCGAACACCATCACGATCACGCCCCACGTGCTCAAGGGCGTGGCGGGCGCCCAGGTGGACCCGGTGCGCGACCTCACCGCCATCTCGCAGTTGGGCAGCCAGTCGCTGTTCGTCGTGGCCACGGCAGCTTCGGGCGTCTCCTCCGTGAAGGAGCTGCTTGCCAGCGTGAAGACCGGCAAGATCACCTCGTATGCCAGCCCCGGCAACGGCTCGCCCATGCACATCCTGGGCGAGCTGTTCGACAAGGCCACCGGAGTGAAGATCACCCAGGTTCCCTACCGCGGCAGCGTGCCCGCCGTGGCAGACCTCGTGGGCGGCCAACTGCCCATGATGTACACCACCCTGGGGCCAGTGGCCCAGTACATCAAGGCCGGCAAGCTGGTGCCGCTTGCGGTCGCGGACGCGAAGCGCTCACCCTTCCTGCCCCAGGTGCCCACGCTTGCCGAGCTGGGCTATGCGGGCGCCGAGGTCGGCGCCTGGCAGGCACTGATGGGCCCCAAGGGCATGCCACCGGATCTGGTCAGGCTGCTCAACCAGCACTGCGATGCGATCCTCAAGATGCCCGATGTGAGAGCACGCATGGAGACGATTGCCCTGGCGCCCGTTGGCGGCGATGCCGCCGTGCTGGGCCAGGTGGTGCAGAACGACTACCGGCGCTACCGGCAGATCGTCAAGGAGTTCGGCATCCAGGCAAACTGAGGAACACCATGACAACGCTTGTTACCGGCGCCGGCGTGATCGGCTGCCACACGGCCCGTCTGCTGGCGCAGCGCGGAGAATCCGTGCTCCTGGCCGACGTGGCTCCGGCCCTCGCGGCCATCGCCACCATCGTCGACGATCCCCGGGTCCGCATCGAAGTCGCCGACGTCACGGATTTCGCCCGGCTGACCCGGCTTGTCGAAAGCCACGGCGTACGCCGTATCGTCCACACTGCGGCCCTGCTGTCCACCGCCATCCGCCAGGACCCGGTCAAGGGCGTGGAAGTCAATGTCATGGGCACGGCCCACCTGCTCGAAATCGCCCGGCAGCACCGGCTGGAGAGGGTCGTCATCGCCAGCTCCACGACCGTCGGCTACCCCGTGTTCGGCGACTTCGAAGGCGACAGCCTGCCAGAGGACTTCAGCCTGAAATCGATCCGCCATCGCCCGGGCTCCATCTACGCGGCCACCAAGGTGGCGGCGGAACATCTGGCGCTGCTGTACCGCGACCTGTACGGCGTGAATACCGTATCGCTGCGTTATGCCGCAGTGATCAGTGCCTGGAGCGGCCCCGGCACATCGGTGCCGGCGCGCGTGCTCTCATCGCTGGCCGGGCCCGCCGCCCGGGGCGAGGTCTCCGTCATCGACGACCCCTACCTCGTCTGGCAGGGAGGGGAGGAATTCATCGACGCGCGCGACTGCGCGCATGCCAACGTCGCGGCCCTGGATGCCGAAGATCCGGCGCAGGGCATCTACCACATCGGCCTGGGCCGGCTGCACGGCTTCGAGGACTTCGTGGCCGGCGTGCGCCGCTGCCACCCCGCCCTGCGGGTGGACATGCGGGTCGCGCCGCAAGGCGGCTTTGCCGGCTTTGCACATGTGCGCCGTGCCGCGTCGGATATATCCGCTGCGGCGCGCGAGCTGGCATGGCAACCCACCCATGCGCTCGCCGACTCCATCGAGCACTTCGCCCCCTTCTGTATCGCCAATGAAAATTGAATCCATGCAGGCTCAACACCTTGCGGGCAACGGCCGTCCGACCGATGCACAGTGGCTGCTGGCAGACCCCGATCACCAGATGCCATTGCCCTTTCCCCAGGCCGAGGCCTATGCGCGCCAGGTCATGGCCCTGGCCCGGGAACTGCCGACCGACGGACTCGACGTGCGCCTTGGCGTCCCCTACGGCCGGCACCCGCTGCACCGCTACGACGTTTTCGGTCCGAAAAATGCCCAGGACGCACCAGTTCTGGTCTTCTGGCATGGCGGTGGCTGGACCAACGGCTACCGCGGCTACGTCAGCTTCATGGCGCCGCTGGTGGCGGAGCTGGGCTGCATCCTGATCGCCCCCTCCTACCGGCTTGCGCCACGGGACAGGCTGCCTGCGGCCTACGAAGACGGGCTTGCCGCGCTGCGCCATGTGTTCGACAACGCACCGTCCTTCGGCGGCTGCGTCCATCGCCTCCACCTCGCTGGGCACTCCGCCGGCGGCCATCTTGCGGCCCTGGTCGCCCTGCGGCATGCCGACATCCGGCAGGCAGGCATCCCGGCTGGCGCCATCCGTGCCTGCCTGCCCATCAGCGGCATCATGGACCTGCACCATCCGGCCCCAGAGGAAGGCAGCCTGGAGCAGCGTGTCTACACCATGGTGCTGAGCGAGCCCGGCGACGATGTGGTCATGAGCCCGGTCCACTGGAGCATGGGCAGCACCGTTCCCATGCACCTGAGCTACGGCGAGCGGGACAGCGAACGCGTGCAGCGCTCCAACCAGGAGCTTGCGCACAGGCTGTCGCAAGCCGGCACGCCATGCTCGCTTTCCGTTGAAGCAGGCCTGGACCACTTCTCCACCCATACCACCTTGCGCGCACCCCAGGCCTCCTGGTACCAGCGCCTGGCACGCATCCTGGAGGCATCCGCACCATGAAGCAAATCGTCGATACCGGCCTGCCCTCCATCGGCCAGCCATGTTCCTGGGCCGTGAAAGCTGGCGGGCTCCTGTTCACCACGCATGGCCCGGTGCGCAGCGACGGCACGCTCGACACCGGCCCCATCGAGCAGCAGGCCCGCCTGACGCTGGAAAACGTCCGCCGGGCCGTCGCGGCGGCCGGGGGCAGGATGAGCGATGTGGCCCAGGTGCTGATCTACATGACGGATGAGCGAGACATGCCTGCCATCGACCGCGTCTACCGCGAGTTCTTCGAAGCACCCTACCCCAACCGCTCCAGCGTCGCCGTGCGAGGCCTGGTTGCGCCAGGCATGCGCATGGAAACGGTGGTCTATGCGGCCATCGCCCCCTGAGCCCGCCAACGCCTGGCGCAAGCGCCGCGACAACACCCTCCACCAGGAAACACCGCCATGCCATTTGCAAGCAACGCCTCCTCAATCACTGCCAGAACAGACCAGCGACTGACATCCCTGGCCGCCGCGCTGGCGCCGCTATCCGATGCGTCGCTGCTGGCCATCGAAGATGCCATACCGGCATACGCCGGCAGCGACTGGCGTGGCAAGCGCGGCGCCGCTCCGCTTGCCGTACTGCGCCCGCGCACGCCGGAACACCTTGCGGCAGCCATGCGGGCCACGCATGCGCTGGGGCTGCCGATCGCTGTGCAAGGCGGAATGACCGGCCTGGTGGATGGAGCATTGGCCCGGCCCGGAGAGATCATCCTGTCGCTTGACCGGCTGAACGCCATCGAGGACATCGATGTGGCCAGCCAGACCATGACCGTCCAGGCCGGCGTGAAGCTGCAGGAGGCCCAGGAAGCCGCGGCCGCACGCGGCCTGCTGCTTCCCATCGATATAGGCAGCAAGGGCTCCTGCCATGTGGGAGGCATCGCCGCAACGAATGCCGGGGGCAACCGGGTCCTGCGCTACGGCATGGCACGCCAATCCATCATCGGCCTGGAAGCCGTGCTTGCGGATGGGCAGGTCATCAGCCACCTTGGCAAGGCACTCAAGGACAACGCCGGATACGACCTCAAGCACCTGTTCATCGGCAGCGAGGGAACGCTGGGCGTCATCACGCGGCTGGTGTTCGCGCTGCAGCCTCAGCCGATCTCGCGCCAGACCGCCATCGTCAGCGTGCAGAGCTTCGAGCAGATGGTGGAGCTGCTCAACCACTGCAGAAGGCGGTTGGGCGCACGCCTGACAAGCTTCGAGGCAATGTGGCGCGACTTCTACGACATGGTGACGGCCGAACTGCAGGTGGGAGGAACGCCATTCGCCGATCCTGGCAGCAACCTCGTACTCATCGAAGCCATGGGCCAGGATGCCGAGACGGACGAACCGTTGTTCGTCGAGGCACTGGGTGAGTTTCTTGAGCTCGCCGCCGGCTCGGACGCGGTGATCGCCCGCTCCGAACAAGACGCCCGGCGCCTGTGGAGCATCCGGGAGTCATCCGGCGAAGCTGCGGCCGCAGCAGCGCCATTCGCCGGCTTCGACATCAGCCTGCCCATCACCGCGATGCCTGCGTGGCTCGAAGACGTCCACTCGCAACTGCGCGCGCACGGCCTGCACCGCACGCAGACCTATGGGCATCTCGGCGATGGAAACCTGCACCTGGTCGTCGGCTATCCCGCGGACCAGCCGCAGATGAAACAGAAGATCGAAGACCTGGTGCATCGATCCGCAGGCCGGCTGGGCGGCTCCGTCTCGGGAGAACACGGTATCGGCATCTCGAAGAAGCCATACCTGGCCATCAGCCGGAGCCCCCAGGAAATCGAGCTGATGCGCGCACTCAAGCGCGCCCTTGACCCCGCCGGGCGGCTGAACGCTGGCCGCATCTTCGATCAGGAATGAATTCACCGCACACAGAGGAGCCCGTCCATGACACCTGCCCGCAACACCTGCATGCGACGTGCCGCCTGCACGCTTCTTGCAAGCGCATTTGCCGCCACCCTTGCCCTGTCCAGCCCCATCGCGCTCGCGCGCGAAGGCAACAAGACGAAGCCCATCAAACTGCTCGTCGGATTCTCACCGGGCGGCGGCACCGATGTCGTGGCCCGCTATCTGGCCGACAAGCTCAGGGAAGAACTGCACCGGTCCGTGATCGTGGAAAACCGGCCAGGCGCAGGCGGCCAGGTGGCCGCGCAGGCGCTCAAGGCCGCGCCCAAGGATGGAAGCACCCTTTTCTTCACCAATGACCACACCATCTCCATCATTCCCCTGGTGATGAAGCAGCCGGGCTTCAATACCTCCAGGGACTTCACGCCGGTGGCTGGCGTAGCCATCTATGTCTCCGCGCTCTTTACTGGCGCCGGCACGCCCGTCAAAAGCTACGCCGAGTACATTCGCTGGGTTCACGACAAGCAAGCAGGCAAAGGCAGCGTGGGCATCCCTGCGCCAGCTTCTCTGCCTGAATTCATGACCATCGCCATCGGCGCCAGGAACACCCTTGACCTGACCCCTGTACCCTACAAGGGGGCTGCGCCCATGCTCGGCGACATCATGGGCAACCAGATTCTGGCCGGCATCTCGTCGCTCAACGATGTGCTGGAATCGCAGAAGGCAGGCAAGATCAACGTTCTGGCGGTGTCCGGCAGGCAACGGCATGCCGGCGTACCCGACACCCCTACCTTCTCGGAACTGGGAGTCCCCGGCTTCGAGGAAAGCCCGTTCTACGCAATCTATGCGCCGCAGGGCATACCCCCCGATGAAGCGGCGGCATTCTCGCAAGCCATGCAGAAGGTGCTTGCCAGGCCCGAGGTACGCGAGCGGATGGTGAGCCTCGGCCTGATCCCCCAGTACCTGAATCCCGAGCAAATGCGGCAGCGCGAGCAGACCTACGCACAGACCTGGGGCAAGCTCATCAAGGACAGCGGGTATCAGCCCCAATAGCGGCCACGCCTCACATCCCATCACCTGAGTAAGAAGCGCCCATGAACCCTAGCCAAGCATCTGGCTCCGCCAAGGAAACCGCCTTCGTCACCGGAGCCGCTTCGGGCATCGGCCTGGCCGAAGACGGCTTTCGCGTCGCACTTCTCGACCAGAACCCGGACGCGATCTGGAAAGCTGCCGCATCGCTACAAGGCGAAGGCTGGGATGCCATCGCCCATGCTGCGGACATCCGGGACCGCCCGGCCATCGCGGCTTCGCTTTCCGCCGAGGCACGGATCGACGTCATGGTGTGCGCCGCGGGCATCGCCCCCATGCACTCCTTCCTGGGCATCACCAAACAAGACCTTCACACCGCGGTCAATGCCAGCCCGCTCGGTACCTTCATCTGCTGCGAGGAAGCCACACGGCGCATAAAGTCCAACGACCGTCTCACCGCTCGCAAGAAAGAAGCCCGCAGGACTTGCATCCTGCGGGCTTCTTAGCAAGACCCTTGAAGGCCTCGATTTCTGGTGCCTAGACGCTTAGATCTTGGCAGCCACTTCAGCGTACTCGGCGATTTCGTTGAAGTTCATATAGCGGTAGACGGAGGCCTTGTCGGCATCGATCACGCCCATTTCCTTCAGATACTCTTCCTTGGAAGGCAGATAACCCAGACGCGAAGCGATGGCTGCCAGTTCGGCCGAGCCCAGATACACGTTGGTGTTCTTGCCCAGACGGTTGGGGAAGTTACGAGTGGAAGTCGAGATGACAGTCGCACCTTCACGCACTTGAGCCTGGTTACCCATGCACAGCGAGCAGCCGGGCATTTCTGTACGGGCACCGGCAGTGCCGAAGGCAGAGTAGTGACCTTCCTTGATCAGCTCGTCCTGGTCCATCTTGGTGGGAGGAGCCACCCACAGCTTGACGGGGATGTCGCGCTGGCCGCCAAGCAGCTTGGCTGCGGCGCGGAAGTGACCGATGTTGGTCATGCAGGAACCGATGAAGGCTTCGTCGATCTTGGCGCCGGCCACGTCAGACAGGGTCTTGGCATCATCAGGATCGTTCGGGCAGCAAACGATGGGTTCCTTGATGTCGGACATGTCGATTTCGATGACGTGAGCGTACTCAGCGTTCTTGTCGGCTTCCAGCAGGTCTGGCTTGGCCAGCCAGGCTTCGACCTTTTCGATACGGCGCTGCAGAGTCTTGGCGTCGGCGTAACCGTCAGCGATCATGTTCTTCATCAGAACGATGTTCGATGTCAGGTATTCCTTGATCGGCTCGGGGTTCAGCTTGATCGTGCAACCGGCGGCAGAGCGCTCGGCAGAAGCGTCGGACAGCTCAAACGCTTGTTCGACCTTCAGATCTGGCAGGCCTTCGATTTCCAGGATGCGACCCGAGAATTCGTTGATCTTGCCGGCCTTGGCCACGGTCAGCAGACCTTGCTTGATGGCGTACAAGGGAATCGCGTGCACCAGATCGCGCAGAGTCACGCCAGGCTGCATTTCGCCCTTGAAGCGCACCAGCACGGATTCGGGCATGTCCAGAGGCATCACGCCGGTAGCGGCGCCGAAGGCCACCAGACCGGAGCCTGCGGGGAAGGAGATGCCGATGGGGAAACGGGTGTGCGAGTCGCCACCGGTACCCACGGTGTCGGGCAGCAGCAGGCGGTTGAGCCAGCTGTGGATCACGCCGTCACCAGGACGCAGGGCCACGCCGCCACGGTTGCTGATGAAATTGGGCAGTTCGCGATGGGTCTTCACGTCCACGGGCTTGGGATAAGCCGCTGTGTGGCAGAAGGACTGCATCACCATATCGGCGGAGAAGCCCAGGCAGGCCAGATCCTTGAGTTCGTCGCGGGTCATGGGGCCGGTGGTGTCCTGCGAACCCACGGTGGTCATGCGAGGCTCGCAGTAGGTACCGGGGCGCACGCCCTGACCTTCGGGCAGACCGCAGGCGCGGCCGACCATCTTCTGGGCCAGTGTGAAGCCGGCCGTGGAAGCGGCAGGAGCCTGGGGCAGACGGAATTCGGTGGATGCGGGCAGACCCAGGGCTTCGCGAGCCTTGGCGGTCAGCGAACGGCCGATGATCAGGTTGATACGGCCACCGGCTTGCACTTCGTCCAGCAGCACGTCGGACTTGAGCTGGAAGTCAGCCACGGTTTCGCCGTTCTTGACGATCTTGCCAGCGTAGGGCAGCACGTCGATCACGTCGCCCATTTCCAGCTTGGAAACATCGACTTCGATGGGCAGAGCGCCAGAGTCTTCTTGCGTGTTGAAGAAGATGGGAGCGATCTTGCCGCCCAGAGTCACGCCACCAAAGCGCTTGTTGGGAACAAAGGGAATATCCACGCCCGTGCCCCAGATGATGGAGTTGGTGGCGGACTTGCGCGAAGAACCGGTACCGACCACGTCACCCACGTAGGCAACCAGATGGCCCTTCTTCTTCAGGTCTTCGATGAACTGCATGGGGCCGCGCTTGCCGTCTTCTTCGGGCTTGAACGCCGCGTCGGGACGCGTGTTCTTGAGCATGGCCAGGTAGTGCAGAGGAATATCGGGACGGCTCCAGGCGTCGGGAGCAGGCGACAGGTCATCGGTATTGGTCTCGCCGGGCACCTTGAAGACGGTGACGGTGATCTTTTCCTCGACCTTGGGACGCGAAGTGAACCACTCGGCATCGGCCCAGCTTTGCATCACTTCCTTGGCCTTGGCATTGCCGGCCTTGGCCTTGTCGGCCACGTCGTTGAAGAAGTCGAACATCAGCAATGTCTTCTTCAGCGCGTCGGCAGCCACGCCAGCCACTTCGGCATCGTCCAGCAGCTCGATCAGAGGGTGAACGTTGTAGCCACCCACCATGGTGCCCAGCAGCTCGGTGGCCTTGGCCTTGGAGATGAGACCCACCTTCAGGTCGCCGTGAGCCACGGCAGCCAGGAAGGAAGCCTTGACCTTGGCTGCATCATCCACACCGGGCGGCACGCGATGGGTCAGCAGATCCATCAGGAATGCATCTTCACCAGCGGGTGGGTTCTTGATCAGCTCGATCAGGTCTGCGACCTGCTTGGCATCCAGAGGCAGCGGGGGGATGCCCAGTGCGGCTCGTTCTGCCACATGGTCACGGTAGGCTTTCAACATGGGTTCTCTCCAATGGTTTTTTGAAAAAGGCTGCGCGTGGAGCGCGAATTACAGGACTGGCGCATGTGCGATACGCCAGTCCTCAGCCTCGCCAGACTTATTTGCTGTCCAGCAGGCTGGGAGGTGGGTTCTTGCGGATGGCTTCGGCCACTTGCTGCTGCTCGGGGCTCATACACTCATCCGCCAGACGCTGGCCGGCCTTCTGGTTCATCAGCATGGACTTGTTGGCGATCTGCAGCCACACGGCACCGGCAGCCTTGTCTTCCAGGCGCACGGTGCCCGTGGAAGTCTTGACGGGAGACATGTGGTACTTGAAGCCACGGCCGTCCACGATGAAGTAACCGGGGTTGGCGGTGTCGGCATTCACATTCACATAGGCACCAAGCTCGCAGGCAATGCGGCCCTTGTGCACGCGCTCGGCCACGGCCAGCTCTTCCGTGCCCAGTGCGGCGGAAGCCGGGCCGGCGGCCACGGCGGCGGCAGCACCCGCGCCACCTGCAGCTACGGCAGCGGCAGCCTTGCCCTTCTTGGAAGTAGTGGTGGCCTTCTTGGCGGCGGGAGCCTTCTTGGCGGCGGCCGCCTTGGACTTGGGAGCGGTTTCTGCCACGGCAGAGTGGCTGATTGCGACCAGGGGAGCGGCAATCATCAAAGTGGCGATCAGGGTCTTCATAGGAATTAGCTCCTGCAGACTTGTTATGAGTTCAACGGATTGAGGCCGGGGCAAACCAGGGTTGAACTTCAACCGGCAAGACCTGCCCCGTCTGGTGAGCGCGCTCCAGCAACTGCCAAAAATAGCGGTAGCTCGCGCGGTCGTGTAGTACACCACCAAAACTGATGGGCGCCCAATTCTGCACCGCTGCAGAGGTAAGTATTTGTGCCGCCTGTAGAACTTCGTCCTCTGCTGGCGCAAATGCACGCAGAATCGGGCGAATCTGGTCAGGATGGATGCTCCACATGCGTGTGTAGCCGAGCTCACGCGAGGCTTTTTGCGCACAAGCCTGCAAAGCTTCAGGATTCTTGAATTCCGTGACCACGCAGTGCGAGGGCACCTTGCCGTGGGCATGGCAGGCTGCCGCGATCTCGAGCTTGGCACGAACGACCAAGGGATGCTCGAACTGGCCCTGTGCCGTCATGGCGGAGGCCGGGATGGCGCCGCCGTGAGCCGAGACAAAATCCATCAGCCCGAAGGAGATGCTTTGCACGGCCGGGTGCGCGGCAATGTCGAAGGCCTGCTGCACGGCAGCAGGAGACTCAATCAAGACATGTAGCGGCACACGCTTGTCTGTCGCGCGCTGCAGGGCTGCTTCGGCCTTGATGACGTCATCCACCGACTCCACCTTGGGAATCATGATGTGGCAGAGCTTGTCCGCCGCGCCGCCGGCAATGATGTCCATGTCTGCCTGGAAATGAGCATGCTCCACCGCATGCACCCGGGCCGCCACGCGCGCGCCTTGAGCAGCTCCATTCGCCAGCTCGACCACCAGGCGAGCGTGCTCGGCCTCCTGGCCGACAGGAGCGCCATCCTCGCAGTCCAGCGTCACGTCGAACACACAGGTGCCGAACTCCTGCATCATCTCTGCCTGCAACTGCAGGCTTTTGCGCATGCGCGCTTCCACGCCGCTGTAGTGATCGCAGACGGGCAGACGCTGAGCGCCACCCTGAGCATCGAGCAGCACGGTGGCGGGATGAACCAGTTCTTTCGTCATGACTTGCGCTGAGCCACCATGAAAAGTCGGGGAAAAGCCAGCAGACGCTTGCCGTCGGCTCGCTCCGGATACGCCGCATCGATGCGGCTTTGATACTCGGTCAGATACTCGGCTTGCAGCTCCCGGGGCAAACCTTCCACGAAAGGCTTGAGGCCCGTGCTGCTGAGCCACTGCACAATCGCTGCGGCCGAGTCCATGGGATGCTGGTAGACGGTGTGCCACACATCCACGCTCGCAGCCTCATTGGCGGGAGCCGCCGGCTGGGGCGCTGCCAGCAGGTCGTAATACACCCCTATGGGCAAAATTTCGGTACGCACCTTGCTCGCGTCCCCGATGTGCGCCACAAACCGGGGCAACTGGGCGACTTCGCGCATGTTTCGGTGCGAGGGTTCCTGACGGTTGTCAGGCATCTGCACGGCCAGCACGCCACCGGGCGCCAGCAACGAAAACAGACGGGGAATCAGGCTCTCATGCTCGCCCACCCACTGGATGGAGGCATTCGCATAAATCAAATCAGGTGCTGGCTCACCTTCAGCAGGTGCCCAGGAGGCAATATCACCGGCCTCGAACCTGGCCTGCGGCAACTGCCTACGCGCAGTCTCCAGCATGGCTTCGGAATTGTCGACACCGAGCACATCGGCGCCGGGAAAACGTTCCACCAGAAGTTCGGTGGAGTTGCCCGGCCCGCAGCCCAGATCCACGATGCGGAGGCTGCGAGCGGGTGAATGCAAGCTGGAAGGTACTCTTGCCAGCAGTTCTGCCGCAGGGCGCGTGCGCTCATTGGCAAAGCGCAGATATAGCGCAGGGTTCCAGTCTTGCATAGGTTTTGCGCTGATTACAGCAGGTGCTTGACGCCGTCCTGCTCGCCTTGCAGCTCAGCCAGAGTCTTGTTGATGCACTCTTGCGAGAAGGCGTCGATTTCCAGACCTTCGACGATCTTGTATTCGCCGTCAGCTGTGGTGGTCACGGGGAAACCGAACACGATACCGGCGGGGATGCCGTACTCGCCGTTGGAAGGCACGCCCATGGTGACCCATTCGCCGTTGGAGCCCAGGGCCCAGTCACGCATGTGATCGATGGCAGCGTTGGCAGCCGAAGCAGCCGACGACAGACCGCGAGCAGCGATGATGGCGGCGCCGCGCTTGCCCACGGTGGGCAGGAACACGTTGGCATTCCATTCCTGGTCGTTGATGGCTTCCTTCACGGACTTGCCGTCCACGGTGGCGAAGCGGTAGTCGGCGTACATAGTGGGCGAGTGGTTGCCCCACACGGTCAGCTTCTTGATGTCGCCAACCTTGAAGCCGCCCTTGGCAGCCAGTTGGGAAGCAGCGCGGTTGTGGTCCAGGCGCAGCATGGCGGTGAAGTTCTTGGCGGGCAGATCGGGAGCCGACTTCATGGCGATGTAGGCATTGGTGTTGGCGGGGTTGCCGACCACCAGAACCTTGACATTGCGCGAAGCCACGGCGTTCAGAGCCTTGCCCTGGGCGGTGAAGATCTGGGCGTTGGCAGCCAGCAGGTCAGCACGTTCCATGCCGGGGCCACGAGGACGGGCACCCACCAGCAGAGCGTAGTCGGTGTCCTTGAAGGCGGTCATGGGGTCGGCGTGGGCTTCGATGCCGGCCAGCAGGGGGAAGGCGCAGTCTTCCAGCTCCATGATCACGCCCTTCAGAGCGTTTTGAGCCTTTTCGTCGGGGATTTCCAGCAGTTGCAGAATAACGGGCTGATCTTTACCCAGCATTTCGCCAGAGGCGATGCGGAACAACAGGGCGTAACCGATTTGGCCAGCTGCGCCGGTAACGGCGACACGGACGGGCTTCTTGCTCATGGTGAAACTCCAAGATTGGAAAAAATTGAGATGTTATGGGCGCCAGGTTGCACCAGCGTAACCACCAGTAGCGCAAGCTCCGCAAACATGCGGCAAGTGTACTGCTGAAATCAAAGCCCGGTCAATTTGTCTTATGTCTTATATAAGATATGATCTTCACTTAGCGACCAGAGTCAAATCGACTGTTTTTTGTGCATCGCATCGCGGAGGCGATACCTTCAAAACCAACTATGCCCAGCCCCCACAACACAGCCCCGGACAACAACGCCAGCCATAGCGGTGGTGCCGGCGTCTCCACCCCAGCCTTCAGCCCTCTGTACCAGCAGATCAAGGGCCTGATCCTGCAAAGTCTGGAAGCTGGCGAATGGCGCCCCGGAGAACTGATCCCCAGTGAAATGGAGCTGGCAGCACGCTTCAAGGTCAGCCAGGGCACGGTGCGCAAGGCAATCGATGAGCTGGCTGCCGAAAACCTGGTCATGCGCCGCCAGGGCAAAGGCACGTTTGTGGCCACTCACGCCGCCCAACAGGTGCAGTACCGCTTTCTGAATCTGCGCCCCGATGCTGGCGACCTGCAGGGCGAAGGCCGCGCAGAGCGCCACATCCTCGAGTGCCGCCGCCTGCGCGCGCCTGCCGAAGTGGCCCGCGCCCTGGCCCTGCGCACCGGCGACGCCGTGATGCATGTGCGCCGCACCCTGTCCTTTGCTGCAATCCCGACTATTTTGGAGGACATCTGGCTGCCTGGCAACGCCTTCAAGGGGCTGACGGCCGAACAGATGTCCAACTACCAGGGCCCCACTTACGCGATGTTCGAGCTCGACTATGGCGTGCGCATGGTGCGGGCCGACGAGAAAATTCGCGCCGTTCTGCCGGATGCCGAGCAAGCCCAGTTGCTGAACATTCCCAGCACCACGCCACTGCTCAGCGTGGAGCGAACTGCTTACACATACAACGATGTTCCCATGGAGTTACGACGCGGCCTGTACCGCACCGACACCCATCATTACCGCAATGCATTGAACTGAATCCCCCCGTAAAAGCGTTGATTGCAACAGAACCCAATCATCTGCTATGCAAATTCGGCTAACGGATTCTGCTGCATTGCAATAGAATTTTGTGTCGCTTCGCACTAGCGATTACAACGCAGTTACATCCACGAAAGTACCCTGCCATGACAGAGCAAAAAGCAAAACAGCGGCCAGAGTTCCGCAATATCAACTTCTTCTCGGACCTACCGACCTATCGCCTGCCCCTGGCAGGCATTGTGTCCATCTTGCACCGCGTCAGCGGCCTGCTGATGGCGATCCTGCTGCCGTTCATCATCTGGATGTTCGACAACTCGATCTCGTCGGAAATTTCGTTTGATTCCTTCACGTCGGTATTCGCAGGTCCCTTTGGCTGGTTTGCCAAGCTCGTCTGCCTGGCACTGATCTGGGCCTATCTGCACCACTTCTGCGCAGGTGTCCGCCATCTGGTGATGGACGTGAACCACCACGCCGTGAACAAGCAGACCGGCAAGTCCACCGCCGCCGTCGTTCTGTGCATCAGCGTTGCCCTGACCGTGGTGCTTGGCGCCAAGCTGTTCGGCCTGTACTGATCAGCGCCCAGTCAATAACACCTCACGATAAGGAAACAACCATGTCCGTGAATTACGGCTCCAAGCGCACCGTTGTCGGTGCGCACTATGGCACCCGCGACTTTCTGGCTCAACGCTCTACCGCCGTCCTGATGGCGCTGTACACCGTTGTGCTGCTGGTGCGCTTTCTGACGGTCGGCGGCCCCGTGGGCTACGAGCAGTGGGCCGGCATTTTTGCTCCCCAGTGGATGAAGTTTCTGACCCTGGCCCTCTTCGTGGCTCTGGGCTGGCATGCCTGGATCGGCGTGCGTGACATCTGGATGGACTACGTCAAGCCCGTGGGCCTGCGCCTTGCACTGCAAGTGGTCACCATTGTCTGGCTGGTCGGCTGCATCGGCTGGGGCATCCAGGTTCTGTGGCGTCTCTGATTGAGACACAGTCTCCACGATTGAAGGTTAAGAATGAGCTACTCCAAAGCAAATATCACCAAGCGCAAGTTTGACGTCGTGATCGTCGGTGCCGGCGGCTCCGGCCTGCGCGCTGCGCTGGAACTGTCGCGCGCCGGTCTGTCCGTCGCCTCGCTGTCCAAGGTTTTCCCCACTCGCTCGCACACTGTGGCCGCTCAGGGCGGCGTGTCCGCTTCGCTGGGCAATATGAGCGAAGACAACTGGCACTATCACTTCTACGACACCATCAAGGGCTCCGACTGGCTGGGCGACCAGGACGCCATCGAGTTCATGTGCCGTGAAGCGCCGAACGTCGTGATCGAGCTCGAGCACTTCGGCATGCCTTTCGACCGCAATGCCGACGGCACCATCTACCAGCGCCCCTTCGGCGGCCACACAGCCAACTACGGCGAAAAGCCCGTGCAACGCGCCTGCGCTGCCGCTGACCGTACCGGTCACGCCATGCTGCACACGCTGTACCAGCAGAACGTCAAGTCCAAGACCAACTTCTTCGTGGAGTGGATGGCGCTGGACCTGATCCGCAACACCCAGGGCGATGTGGTCGGCGTGACCGCACTGGAACTGGAAACCGGCGATCTGTACGAGCTGCACGCCAAGGCCGTGCTGCTGGCCACCGGCGGCGCCGGTCGCATCTTCCAGGCTTCGACCAATGCCTTCATCAACACCGGTGACGGCCTGGGCATGGCTGCTCGCGCCGGCATCCCGCTGCAGGACATGGAGTTCTGGCAGTTCCACCCCACCGGCGTGGCCGGTGCCGGCGTGCTGCTGACCGAAGGCTGCCGCGGCGAAGGCGCTATTCTTTTGAATAGCGAAGGCGAGCGCTTCATGGAGCGTTACGCTCCCACGCTGAAGGATCTGGCACCGCGTGACTTCGTGTCGCGTTCGATGGACCAGGAAATCAAGGAAGGTCGCGGCTGCGGTCCCAACAAGGACTACATCCTGATGAAGCTGGACCACCTGGGTGCCGAAACCATCCGCAAGCGTCTGCCTTCCGTGGAAGAAATCGGCCACAACTTCGCCAACGTGGACATCACCAAGGAACCCATTCCCGTGGTTCCCACCATCCACTACCAGATGGGCGGCATCCCGACCAACATCAACGGTCAGGTCGTGGTCTGGGACGGTCAGCAGAACAATGTGGTCAACGGTCTCTACGCCGTGGGCGAATGCTCGTGCGTGTCCGTGCACGGCGCCAACCGCCTGGGCACCAACTCGCTGCTGGATCTGCTGGTCTTCGGCAAGTCTGCCGGCAAGCACATCGTGGAATTCGTCAACGGCTTCGGCGCTCACCACGAAGTGCCCGCCGATGGCGCCGACCGCACCCTGGCCCGCCTCAACCAGCTGCAGGACTCCAAGGACGGCACGTACGCCCAGGACGTCGCTGGCGAGATCCGTCAATCCATGCAGACTCATGCTGGCGTGTTCCGCACGCAAAAGAGCATGGACGAAGGCGTCGCCAAGATCAACGCGATCCGCGACAAGGTCGGCTCCGTGACCCTGAAGGACAAGTCCATGGTGTGGAACACCGCTCGCATGGAAGCCCTGGAAGTGGACAACCTGATCGAAGTGGCACAAGCCACCATGACCTCGGCCGCAGCCCGCAAGGAATGCCGTGGTGCACACACCGTGTACGACTACGAGCACCCTGCCGACCACGCCGAATTCCCCCTGGGCCGCAACGACAAGGAATGGCTCAAGCACACCCTGTGGGACAGCGCGACCAACAGCCTGACCTACAAGCCTGTGAACCTCAAGCCCCTGACCGTTGCCAGCGTTCCTCCCAAGGTCCGCACGTTCTAATTCAGCAGCCCACGAGAGAAGATCAAAATGAAGCGCACATTCAAAATCTACCGCTACGATCCGGATAAAGACGCCAAGCCCTACATGCAAACAGTGCAAGTGGAGCTGGACGGTCACGAGCGCATGCTGCTGGACGCCCTGGTCAAGCTCAAGGCCATGGACCCCTCCATTGCCTTCCGTCGCTCCTGCCGTGAAGGCGTGTGCGGCTCCGACGCCATGAACATCAACGGCAAGAACGGCCTGGCCTGCCTGACGAACATGAACACCCTCAAGGGCGACATCGTTCTCAAGCCCCTGCCCGGCCTGCCCGTCATCCGCGATCTGATCGTGGACATGACCCAGTTCTTCAAGCAGTACCACTCGATCAAGCCCTACCTGCAAAGCGATGTCTACGCATCGCCCAGCAAGGAGCGCCTGCAGTCGCCCGAAGAGCGCGAAGAGCTCAACGGCCTGTACGAGTGCATTCTGTGCGCCAGCTGCTCCACCAGCTGCCCCTCGTTCTGGTGGAACCCCGACAAGTTCGTGGGCCCGGCCGGTCTGCTGCAGGCTTACCGCTTCATCGCGGACAGCCGCGACACGGCCACGGGCGAGCGCCTTGACAATCTGGAAGATCCTTACCGCCTCTTCCGCTGCCACACCATCATGAACTGCGTGGACGTGTGCCCCAAGCACCTGAACCCCACCGCAGCCATTGGCAAGATCAAGGAGCTGATGGTTCGTCGAACCGTCTGATGCTGATGACGAATACTCTGCTCGACGAACGTGAGCGCGACCTGCTGAGGTGGCGCAGCCGCCGTGGTCTGGTTGAGAACGATCTGTTCATCGAGCAGTTCTTCGCCACCTACGGAAGCCAGCTCACGCGGAGACACGCGACTGGCCTGTCTGCCTTGATGGATCTGGCAGACAACGACCTGATGGATCTTTTCTTGCGTCGCAAGGAACCTGAAGGACAACTCGATACCCAAGAAGTCAGGGAAGTGCTGGAGATGGTGCGCAAGCGCCAGCCCGGTAACTGTCCCCAGTAGGCTAGGCAAACTAGAGAAGGAAGTTTGGAAATGAAACTCGCTGACAACAAAGCAACGCTGTCTTTCAGCAATGGCGCTCCCAGTGTGGAAATGCCGGTGTACCAGGGCAATATCGGCCCGGATGTGATCGACATCCGCAAGCTCTATGCCCAGACTGGCATGTTCACGTATGACCCAGGCTTCCTCTCTACCGCCGCCTGCCAATCCGCCATCACCTACATCGATGGCGACAAGGGCGAGCTGCTGTACCGCGGCTACCCCATCGAACAACTGGCCAAGAACTGCAACTTCCTGGAAACCTGCTACCTGCTGCTGTACGGGGAACTGCCCAACGAGAAGGAAAAGGCCAACTTCGAAGAGCTGGTGACCAAGCACACCATGGTCAACGAGCAGATGCAGTTCTTCCTGCGCGGCTTCCGTCGTGACGCTCACCCCATGGCCGTGCTGACCGGTCTGGTGGGCGGCATGTCGGCCTTCTACCACGACAGCACCGACATCACCAACCCAGAGCACCGCAACATCGCTGCGATCCGCCTGATCGCCAAGATGCCTACGCTGGTCGCCATGGCATACAAGTACGGTATGGGCCAGCCCTACATGTACCCCAAGAACGACCTGTCGTATGCCGGCAACTTCATGCGCATGATGTTCGGCAACCCTTGCGAAGAGTACAAGGTCAACCCCGTGGTTGAGCGCGCTCTGGACCGCATCTTCATCCTGCACGCCGACCACGAGCAGAACGCTTCGACCTCCACCGTGCGTCTGTGCGGCTCTTCGGGCACCAACCCCTTCGCCGCCATCTCCGCTGGCGTGGCCTGTCTGTGGGGCCCTGCCCACGGCGGCGCCAACGAAGCCTGCCTGAACATGCTGGAAGGCATCCAGGCCAATGGCGGCATCGAAAAGGTCGGCGAGTTCATGGAACAGGTCAAGGACAAGACCAGCGGCGTGAAGCTGATGGGCTTTGGCCACCGCGTCTACAAGAACTACGACCCCCGCGCCAAGCTGATGCAGGAAACCTGCAACGAAATCCTGGCCGAGCTGGGTCTGGAAAACGATCCCCTGTTCGCCCTGGCCAAGAAGCTGGAAAAGATTGCTCTGGAAGACGACTACTTCGTCCAGCGCAAGCTCTACCCCAACGTGGACTTCTACTCCGGCATCGTGCAGCGCGCCATCGGCATCCCCGTCAACCTGTTCACCGGCATCTTCGCTCTGGCCCGTACCGTGGGCTGGATCGCTCAGCTCAACGAACAAATGGCCGACCCCGAGTACAAGATCGGCCGTCCCCGCCAGTTGTTCACCGGCTCCGTGTCGCGCGACGTCAAGCCTATCGCTCAGCGTTGATCGGCACACCCAGGCCCGGATTTCCGGGTCTCAGGGTGGCAAAAAGCCCGCAGACTGCAAAGTCTGCGGGCTTTTTTACGTGCCCCCCGATCTCAGCTTTGGTAAAACCATAGCTGGTTACGCAAGACACAGGTCGATTTCAAGTGTGAATCATCTCAGTATCCATTGATACAAGGCGCTAGCCGCTATAGAAATTTATAAATCGATCCACATCAGAAATGCGGAGCGAGCCCGGAATCGGCTCTTCTATACTGGTCTTCATGCACGCAAAACGACAACGCAATCTGGAGCTGGCCCATGCCGTGCTCGACTGGAACCAGCGCCACCTGAGTCGTCACACCACGCTGAGCCGCGAGCAGGTGGCCGAATGCTTTGCCGAGCAATTCGTGGTCGAGCCCAACGGCCGCCACTATGCAGCGGACCTCGAGAGCTATCGCGAGTTTCTCGAAGGCATGAAGCAGGACATGGAAGGCATTCGCTACGACATCCGGCACACCACGGCCGACGAAGACTCCGTGGTCTTTTCCATGGATGTCTGCATCACCAAGGCAGATGGCGGCGCCCAGCACTTTGTCGCCATGCTGCTCATGCGTTTTGACGAGCACGAAAAAGTCAGCCTGTGGCACGAGGTCTATCTGCCACGCCCTCAAGCCGGCGCGCAATAAGACCGCACCGCAGACCACTCCCGTCAGGGCACGAGCAAAATCGGCTGCTGGGCGCCATGCGCCTCCAGCTGCCGGTGGGCCTGCGCCGCATCGGCCAGCGCAAACTCCTGCGGCTCACCCATGCGGAAATGCTTTTTGCGCAGCGCCTCGAACAGGCGCGCGGCCATGGCATCGCGCTCTCTGGGCTTTTTGACGAAGTGAAACACCATGGGCCGGCACACGCTGTTCGACTTCGCGGCCAGACGCGCAATCTCCAGCGGCGGCACCGGACCGGAAGACTGCCCGTACATCACCAGCTGGCCGCCGATGCCCAGACTGGCCAGCGAGGCATCGAAACTGTCCTTGCCCACGCCGTCATAAGCCACATCCACGCCTTCGCCGCCGGTCAACTGCTGCACACGCACAGCCACATCCTGGGCGCCCACGCCGCGATAGCGGATCACCTCCACGCAGCCGGCCTGGTCGGCCTTTTTTGCCGTGGCATCGCTGCCTGCCGTGCCGATCACCATGGCCCCCAACTGCGTGGCCCACTGGCTCAGAATCTGCCCCATGCCGCCACCGGCGGCCTGCACCAGAATCCGCGATCCCTGGCTTACCCGAGCCACCCGGTGCAGCAGCACATCGGCCGTCAGCCCGCGCAGCAGGCTGGATGCGACCAGCGCATCGCTGAGGTCATCGGGCACGGCAATCAGCTCGTCGCCCGCAATCACGCGCTCGGCGGCGTAGATGGCATAGGCGCCAGAGACATAGCAGACCCGGTCGCCGGGCCTGAAGCGAGTCACGCCTTCTCCCACTTCTGCTACCACCCCCACGGCTTCGATGCCGGGCGTGCCCGGCAGCGCCAGCGTCTTGTAAAGCCCGGAGCGCACATAGATATCGTGAAAGTTCACGCCAATGCGCGTGTGTCGCACGCGCACCTGTCCAGCCGTCAGCGGCAGCGAAGCGACCGAGGCGATCTGCAGAACCTCGGGGCCTCCGTATTCCGTCATGACAATGGCTTGATGCGTGATCTGACTCATGGCTGATGCTCCTTGCGGGTTGTAATCCTGCGAATGTAGCCTGGGCCGCGCTTGTCCCTGCGCCTCGCTGCGACGCGGCAATTCCCGCACAATGCGCCTCCTGCACACCGCTATTGATTCTTCTATGTCTTTTGCCCCCCTAGGCCTGCGCGCCGAGCTTCTGGATGCCACACTCGATCTGGGTCTGCGCGACGCGACGCCGATTCAGACCGAGGCCATCCCCGCCGTGCTGGCCGGACGCGATCTCTGGGCCTGCGCGCCCACGGGCTCGGGCAAGACCATGGCCTATCTGCTGCCCCTGCTGCAGGCCTGGCTGGCGCAAAAGCGCGGCCACACCGGCTTTGTGCGGCCGCTGGCCACCTTGATTCTGGTGCCCACGCGCGAGCTGGCCCTGCAGGTTCATGAAAGCCTGAGCGACATCACGCGCCAACTGCGTGAGCAACCACGCAGCCGCGTGGTCTATGGCGGTGTCTCCATCAACCCGCAGATGATGCAGCTGCGTGGCAGCGCCGACTTTCTGGTCGCCACGCCGGGCCGCCTGCTGGATCTGGTGGAGCACAATGCCGTGCGCCTGAACGCAGTGCAGCATCTGGTTCTGGACGAGGCGGATCGCCTGCTGGACCAGGGCTTTGCCGAAGAACTCAACCGCGTGCTGGCCCTGCTGCCCGCCAAACGCCAAACCATGCTGTTCTCGGCCACCTTCCCGCAGAACGTGGAGGCGCTGGCCACCCGCCTGCTGCACGACCCCGTTCGGGTGCAGGTCGATGCCGACCAGGCCGCCGAGCATTCGACCAGCCCCGAGAACATCAGCCAGCGCGCCATTGCCGTGGACGGCACCCGCCGCACCCAGCTGCTGCGCCAGCTCGTCAAGCAAGGCGAGAACCAGCCCGAATGGGAACGAGCCCTGGTCTTTGTCGCCAAGCGCCACACCGCCGAAATGCTGGCCGACAAGCTCTACAAGGCTGGCATCTACGCCACCACCTTCCACGGCGATATGAGCCAGGGTGCGCGCAAGGACGTGCTCGACCAGTTCAAGGCCAAGCGCTGGCAACTGCTCATCACCACCGACCTGGCCGCGCGCGGTATCGATATCGCACAGCTGCCCACGGTCATCAACTACGACCTGCCCCGCTCGCCCGCCGACTATATTCATAGAATTGGCCGCACGGGTCGTGCAGGGCATGCTGGTTGCGCCATCACTTTTGTAAGCCCCGCCGACACCGCACACTGGAAGCTGATCTGCAAGCGCAATCAGCTGGAGATCGATCTGGAGCAAATCCAGGGCTTCGAGCCTACCGAAGCCCTACCGCCACCGCCGGTCGCGCAAGACGGCAACGGCGGCATCAAGGGCCGCAGACCCAGCAAGAAGGACAAGATGCGCGCCGCAGCTGCAGCCGCAAAGCAGCAGCCAGCCGATTAAGCTGCCGCGCAAGGCCGAGGACTCCCTCGCCTCAGCTCATCAAAAAGGCCGCCCTTGCGGCCTTTTTTGCGTCTGACAGAGACCGCCTTCAACCTGGCCGGACGCAGCCGCTCCCTCTTCCTGCCGCTTTTTCGACAGCGAAATCTCCAAATTTCCATAAACCCAATTGAAATTCAATCACCAATAGATAAGAACTATTCTTACATCCACCACACCGATAGTCATAGACATTAGGAAACATGGTTTACATGAATTTTTTAAATAAAAATTGGTAAGCCAGGTCCCTTGGCAGCACTGCGAACGCGAGCCAAGGATGTCACTGACCTGTCTGCATGCGTCTGTGAAGCGATGCAGGGGGGAACGGCAATGAAATCGTTGAAAACACTGGCAGGGTTGACCATCGTCATTGCCTGCTCCGCAGTCCAGGCCGACGAAGCCAATCAGTCTGCCGAGACCACTCAGCCCGTCGAGGTCAATCAGTCTGCCCAGGTCAGCCAGGCTGCGGGCGCATGGCATATCAATCTGCACACGGTCAGCCACCATTTCAGCGAACGGAAACGTGGCAAAACATGGAACGAGGAAAACCTGGGCCTGGGTATCAGACGAGAGTTTTCCAGCAATTTCTCCGTGCAGGCCGGCTTCTATCGCAACAGTATCGACCGCTGGAGCACCTACGCCATAGGCGAGTACACGCCGCTGACTTTTGGCAATCTGCACTCTGGCGTTTATGCCGGCTTGCGCACCAACTACACACGCCCCGTCATGGCAGCCGCCGGAGCCCTGGTGCGCTGGCAGGGTGAGCGTTACAGCGTTACGGTCCGCGCTGCACCAAAGATCTGCGGCCAATGCTCGGCTTTCATTGCGCTCGAGTTCGGCTGGAAACTGTGATCAATTTGTAAAACGGGTACGGAACCGCAGTGCATACATTGCCAATCAGCGTTGGCAGCACCAGAGAGCACGCTAAAGTGCCAGCTCACTGTGCTTTTTGATGCCCCATGCACGCAGACTCGAATTCCGCCCTCATCACCCGCCAGCTCGAAAAAAGCCGCCAGGCGCTGCTGGACCTATCCACACGCAACCGGCTGCTGAGCCTGCCTCAGGCCGCCACGGCACGCGTGCTGCATTTTGCGGATGAACGCACGGACGAGGTCTATCGCCTGCTGGCGGGCGAAAGCAAAGCCATGAGCTTTGCGCCGGCAAAGGCCGAGGAGGAGCAAGCAGCCGCAGACCCTGCAGAGGCCCAGGAGACACAGACCACCCTCGCCCTGCCCCAGCCCGAAGAAAGCGTCGACGAACAGCTCGATGCGCGCGGTGTGGCCCAGCGCCATCGTGACCTGAAATTGCAGACGCGCCTGTCCAGCGAGAAGCTGCAGCGCCGGCTACTGGACATGTATTCCGATGCCCGCACCTTCATCGAGGAACAGGGCGTCAACATCTTGTTTCTGGCGCTGGGTCAGCTGCAATGGTTCGACCGCAATGCTCCCGACAAGCCGCGTTTTGCGCCGCTGATTCTGCTGCCCGTAGCACTGGAGCGCAAAAGCGCGGCCGAGCGCTTCACCCTGTCCTGGTTGCAGGAAGACGCGGCGGAGAACCTGTCGCTGGCGGCCAAGCTCAAGGCCGACTTTGGCCTGGAGCTGCCCGAATTCAATGCCGGCGACGACTTCGCCCCCCGCGCCTATCTGGCCGCGGTCGCCGCCATGGCTGCAGCCCAGCCCGGCTGGCAAGTGTTGCCCGACGCCATGACGCTGGGCTTCTTCAGCTTTGCCAAGTTCCTGATGTACCGCGATCTGGACACTGCGACCTGGCCGCCGGAAAAGCGGCTGGACCAGCAGGCGCTGATTGCTGCCGCGCTGCAGGACGGCTTCGAGGCACGCGAACATCTGTTCCCCGAAGACGCCAATGTGGACCAACTGATCCCCGTCGACAGCCAGCGCCATGTGGTCGATGCGGACAGCTCGCAGTCACTGGCCATCGAAGCCGTGCGCCGCGGCGAGAACCTGGTCATTCAAGGCCCGCCGGGCACGGGCAAGTCCCAGACCATCACCAACGTGATTGCAGCGGCGATTGCCGACGGCAAGAAAGTGCTGTTCATCTCAGAGAAGATGGCGGCGCTTGAGGTGGTCAACCGCCGCCTCAAATCCGTGGGCCTTGGGCCTGCCTGTCTGGAACTGCACAGCCACCATGCCAACAAGCGCAAGGTGCTGGAGGAACTCAAGGCCACGCGCGATCTGGGCAAGCCGCGTGTGGAGCACCGCGAGCAAATCATCCATGAGCTGAGCAACGTGCAGCAGCAGCTCAACGCGCACAGCCAGACCATGCATCAGGCGCTGGCGCCCTGCACACTCACGCCCTACCAGATCCTGGGGCGGCTGGCGCGGCTGGATACGGTGCAGATCGCGCATCTGCCCGATCTGCTGCAAGGCGCACAGAACTGGTCACCCGAGGACTTTCATTCACGCCAGCAGATTGTCGAAGCACTGCGCCAGGCGGCATCCAAGGTGAGCCCGGTGGCCGGGCACCCGTGGCGCGGCGTATGCCATCCGGCGCTGCTCAAGCTGGATGCGCAACGCTTCGCCCAGCAACTGCCGACGCTGCAAGCAATGCTGGCCCGGTTGCAGCAGGATGCTGAGCTGCTGGCGCAATCCCTGAGCGCGCCGGCGGCACAGACTCTGCAGTCTCTGCATGAGCAGATCACGCTGGCGCAGCAGCTCGCCAGTGCCCCGTCCATAGACCGGCAGGCCGTCGCCAACAGCATCTGGGATCAGGGCCTGGGCCAGCTGCACAAGCTGGTCGAATGCGGCGCCCAGTTCAGCCTGCAAGCGCAGAGCCTGCGCGGCAGCTTTGCCGAATCCGCCTGGACGGCGGACTGGAATGCCCCACGCCAGAGCATCGCAGCACATGGCGATTCGCTGTTTCGCATTTTCAACAGCGGCTACCGCGCGGCGATTGCCAACCTCAAGGGCCAGCTGAAAACGACATTACCGAGCTCACGGGCAGAGCGTCTGAACCTGCTCGACAGCCTGATCGAAGCCCAGCAACTGCGCCAGAACCTGGGCCAGCAGCAGTCCCTGGGGGCAGATGCCTTTGGCAGCCTGTGGCTGGGCGAGCAAAGCGACTGGGCGCAACTGCAGGCCGTGCTGGGCTGGATGGCCGGCCCCGACGGACAGGGCCGCAGTGCCGCCTTTCGCCAGCTGTATGCCCAGCTGCCATCGCCCGCACATTGCGCGGACCTGGCCGTCCGGGCCAGTGCATCGCTGCAGGCATTCGAGGATGCTGCGCAAAGCTTGCTGGACGGCTACCGGCTCGAGACACAGGAAGCCTTTGGCGCCGCCGATCTGGCCCGCATCCCGCTGGCCGACTTTGGCGAGCGCCTTGCACAATGGGTCGCCGAGCCCAACGCCTTGCTGGACTGGACCTCGTACCACGCCACCCGTGAGCAGGCGCGTGCGGCCGGCATGGCCGTCCTGGTGCAGCAGCTCGAGAATGAATCCATTGCACAAGGAGCCCTGCCCGCCATCCTCGAACGCGCTTATTACGAAGCGCTGCTGCGTCAGGCCACTCAGGCTCACCCCGAGCTGGTCGCTTTCAACGGCGATCAGCACAGCCAGAAGGTGCGCCAGTTCCGGGCGCTGGATCTGGAGCGCATCGAACTCGCGCGCGCCCAGTCGGCACTCTCGCATTACGAGCAGGTGCCACGCAGCGCATCCGGCATGGGCCCGCTTGGCGTGCTCAATGGCGAGATTGCGCGCAAGCGCGGCCATATGCCGCTGCGCAAGCTGTTCAAGCTCGCAGGCGAAGCCGTCCAGGCCATCAAGCCCGTGTTCATGATGAGCCCGCTGTCCGTGGCCCAGTTTCTGGAGCCTGGTGCGGTCGAGTTCGATCTGCTGGTGATTGACGAAGCCAGCCAGATCGAGCCCGTGGATGCGCTGGGCGCCATCGCCCGCTGCAAGCAGCTGGTGGTGGTGGGCGACGACCGCCAGCTGCCGCCCACGCGTTTTTTCTCGCGCATGACCAGCGAGCAGGACGAGTTCGACGACGAGGACGAAGACCAGCTCATCGCCGGAGCTGCCGATGTGGAGAGCATTCTGAGCCTGTGCCTAGCCAAGGGCATGCCCCAGCTCATGCTGCGCTGGCATTACCGCAGCCGCCACCAGTCGCTGATTGCGGTGTCCAACCAGCAGTTCTACAACAGCAGCCTTTACGTCGTGCCCAGCCCCTACACGGCCCGCTCGGGCATGGGGCTGCGCTTTCACCATCTGCCCGAAGGCCGCTTTGACAGCGGCGCCAGCCGCATCAACCGCATCGAGGCCCAGACCATTGCACGCGCCATCATGCAACACGCACAGCAGTCGCCGCAGCTCAGCCTGGGCGTGGCCGCTTTCTCGCTGCAGCAAAAAGTCGCCATCCAGGACGAGCTGGAACTGCTGCGTCGCCAGCAGCCCGAGGCAGAGTCCTTTTTTGTGGCCCATCCCAACGAACCCTTCTTCATCAAGAACCTGGAAAACGTGCAGGGCGACGAGCGCGATGTGATCTTCATCTCGGTGGCCTATGCGCGCAACGCGCAGGGCTATCTGCCCATGCGCTTCGGCCCTGTGAGTGCCGATGGAGGCGAGCGCCGGCTGAACGTGCTGATCTCGCGTGCCAAGCAGCGCTGTGAGGTGTTTTCATCCATCACCGCCGACGATATCGACCTGGAACGCGGCAAGGGCAAGGGCGTGGCCGCGCTCAAGGTATTCCTGCAATACGCGGCCACCGGTCAGTTGGCCCTGGCCGGCATCAGCGGACGCGATCTGGAGTCGCCGCTCGAAGAAGATGTGTACGAAGCGCTGACGGCCCAGGGTCTGCAGGTGCAGACTCAGATCGGCATTGCGGGCTTTTTCATCGATCTGGCCGTGGTCGATCCAGAACAGCCGGGGCGCTATCTGCTGGGCATTGAGTGCGACGGCATGAGCTATCACCACAGCCGCTCTGCGCGCGACCGTGACCGCCTGCGCCAGTCCGTGCTGGAGAGCCAGGGCTGGACGCTGCTGCGCATCTGGGGCTGCGACTGGTTCCGCCAGCCGCGTGCCCAGACCGAGCGTGTCCTGGCCGCCGTCGAAGCTGCCAGGCAGCGCAAGCAGGCCGAACCAGTTCAGCCGCTAATGCCCACCCATCAGTCACAGACAGCCACAGAAGTCATAGAACGCGCAGCACGGTCCGATGCCGAAAGCGCCGAGACGGAATCGGCCGCAGGCCCTGACGACAGCCTCTATCAGGAAGCCCGCTTTGCCGTTCCCGCCGGAGAACTGCACAACCAATCCACCGCAAAGCTGGCCCAGCTGATGCACCAGGCAGTGGAGCTGGAAGGACCGATTCATTTCGACGAACTGGTCACCCGCATGCGTACGCTTTGGGGCCTGCAACGCGCCGGCAGCCGCGTGCGCGATGCGCTGGAGCAGGCACGCCAATCGCTGCTGGCCGATGAGGCACTGGCCGCAGAAGGGGAGTTTCTCGACCTGCCGGGACGAGCGGTGCGGGTACGCAATCGCGCAGAGGTCGGCTCGGCCAATCTGCGCCGCATCGATTGCCTGCCGCCAGCCGAGATCCGTGCAGCGATTGCCCTGGCCCTCAGGAGCAGCCTGGGCGGCCAGCGCGAGGAACTGCCCGCTGCTGTGGCCCGGCTGCTGGGCCTGAGCGCTGTCACCGCGCCGGTACGCGAGCTGGTGCTGACGCAGCTCGATGCGCTGCATGGCAGCGGCGCCGTGGCATTCAACGGGACGCTGTATCGACTACCGACCTGAGTCCTGAGTCAGTGGTCGTTGCTGACCTTGCGGTCCTCGCTCTTGGCCTCCTCCATGGCCTCGGGCTCCAGTTCCTCCGCCGAACGATTCAGGTGAACAAACACCCCCCAGCCGACCATGAGCATGCCGACGGCAATAACCAAGGCGGCGGAATACAGCAGCTTCTCGGGCTGCTCCTGGGCCTTGAAGGTGGCAACCAATCCCTCGACGGCCAGGGCGACCACCAGCACCACCATAAAGCGTGAGAGAAAGCGACGCACTCTTGTCGGGCCGCTGATATGGGCGTCGCGCACCACCTCTTCTTCAATCACGGTCTGGGAAATCTGCAGAGCCACCACGCCTGAGGCCAGAATGCCCAGCGCCTCCACCACATGCAGCGTGGCCTCCGGCTCCAGGCCGGCTGCAATCACGGCCCAGGCCTTGGTGACGGCCATCCAGATCAGGCACAACGCCGCCAGGCCGAACAGCAGGGCAATCAGCGAATGAGTCAGGGTGTAGAGCCAGTGAACAAACTTCATGAGCAACTCCAAGACCGTGTTGACGATCCATCGCCGTCCATGCTTGCAGACTTGATCTGGCCGCTTCGTAGGACAGTCAAGAAAACTGCTGGCTCAATGCAAAGAGCGCCCTGTTTGCCCTGAGCACTCCCCAAATCTGCCTACCATTGGCATATGCCTCGCCAGAACACCAGTCCCGCAGAGTTTCCGCCCGCCATTCTTTTGCAGATAACGCAGCTGGCCCAGCACATAGTGGCCCTGCGCAAGAGTCGGGGCGAAACACAGACGCAGTGGGCAGAGCGGCTGGGTATTTCCCAGCCCACCATGGCACGCATAGAGCGCGGCGACCCGGCCGTGGCCATGGCGACCTATGTGTCCTGCCTGTGGCAGCTCAATCCCGAGCTGGACCTGACCCGGTTGCTCGCACCCAAGGCTCCAGCCCTGGCACCCGCATCCCGCTCGGATGCCCCCTGCCTAGACAGGAAAAGAACTGCAGCGCCAAAGAGGGCCAAGTCCGCCGCCGAACCTGCCGTCGAGACCGCGAACCACGATGAGCAACAGGCGCAGATCGAGCGCAATTTTGCTGCAGCCAAGGCCGCTCTCGATTTCTTCAAGAGCCCTCTGTTCTGATCGGCTGACCGAAAACCGGCGGCTTCCGACAGGATGCCGCAAGCCCATCAGTCTCCGAACCGCTCCCGGTAAGCCACAGGTGTGATACCCAGCTTGCGCACGAACAGATGTCGCAGCGCCTGCTCCGAGCCCAACCCGACCTTGGCGGCCACGGTCTTGAGGGGCACAGAGCCCAGATTCTCCAGCAGCTGCTTGGCCCGCTCCAGGCGAGCGTTTTCCACAAAGCTGCTGGGACTGCAGCCGGTCTCCTGCTGAAAGACGCGGCGAAAATTGCGCTCGCTCATCGCTGCCTTGCCCGCCAGCAGCGCCAGCGGCATGGGCTGGTCCAGGTGCTCCAGCACCCACTGCTGAGCAGCCTGCACTGCGCTGTGCTGCGTGGCCTGTGCGGCCAGGGATACGCTGAACTGAGACTGGCCGCCGGGACGTTTGAGATACATGACCAGGTCGCGTGCCACCTGCAGTGCCAGCGCATGGCCGAAATCATGCTCCACCACCGCCAGCGCCAGATCAATGCCGGCAGTGACACCGGCCGAAGTCCAGAGCTGACGCATGCCGTCGCTGTCCTTGATTTCGTCGCACACATAGATCGCATCGGCATCCACCTGCACCCGCGGATAACGCTGGGCAAGCGCCCCGGCCACACTCCAGTGCGTGGCCGCGCGGCGATCATTGAGCAAACCGGCTGCTGCCAGAAAAAAACTGCCGCTGCACAGCGCGATCATGCGCCCGACCCCGGGAGCCACTCGCGCCACCCAGTCCACCAGCTCTGGCGAAGCCGCCAGCACCTGCTCGATATGGCGCGCACCCACCAGCAGCACCGTGCACCCCGTGCCCTCGGCCTCGACCTGCGCCAGGGTATGGCTGGCCTGCAAGCCCATCAAGGTGTCCGAGGGCACCAGACCGGCCTGTGACGCCACCACCCGCACCACATATCCGTCAGGCAGGCCTTTGTGCCGCAAATGCACATTGGCATAGTCAAACACGGACATGGGGCCTATGGCCTCCAGCGCCTTGAAGCCGGGGTAGACAACCAGATCGACGCGGTGGGCGCCAGCGTGATGGTGTTCCATACAAAAATCAGAGCAGTTCAAGCATATACAACCAGCGCTGCAGGCACTTGCAGCGCACGAGCCTCGACTATACGCAAGCCCTCTCGGCAGCTAGTGCAGGCAGTCGCATCCACTGCTAAAGTCCGGGGCTTCTGCCCTTTTTCCACCCATGATTCCCGGACCTCTTTTTACCCTGCCCATGCTGTTGCTGCTGCTCGCCCCCCTGGTGGCAGCCGGCCTGAGCCTGTGGCTGCTGCTGCGCGGGCTGTTCTGGTGGCTGCGCCATAGGCACACGCCCGCCTCCGAGCGCCCGCCGTTCTGGCACTGGCCCGTCGTGGTGGTGGCGATATTGGCCCTGGCCGGCGATCTCTGGGGCCTGGTGCTGGCGCGCAAGCTGGTACAGATTGAAGAGGCCGTGACACTGCGGGCCCACTATCGCGAAAGCCGACAGCGCTTTGTGCTGCCCGAGGACTTCCGCTATGGCGAGCAGCTATTCCCCAAAGGCACCTTGATCAACCGCTACGACGCCTTTGACAACGGCGAGCGCCAGCGACCGCTTGGCCTGCGAGGACTGAGTGCGGCGCGCTTTACGCAACCGGTGCAAATCGCAGGTGCCTGGGTCAGCGCCATCGACAACGGCGCATTGGAGCTTGCCCGCGACCAGCGCCTCGGTCCGGTGTTCCACTTCGATCCCGACGTCAACCCGGGTTATGGCGCCTGGGTGGTCGACCCGAAGCGCTCCTATCTGGAATGCCGCAAGGGCGATATCGCCAGCCTGCATGTGCCCTTGATCGACTATGACATTCAGGCCGAGTTTCTGGTCGGCGCCCCCGACGGCCCCGAGGCGCGCTACCGTCCCAGTCAATGGGGCTTCATCGATTGCCAGGAGGGCAAGCCCGCCATTGAGGTGCAGCCGGCCTATGACGGCCCGGCACCACCAGGCGCACACCTGCCGGTGTGGGGGACGCTGATACCGAATGAGGATTGAGCTGGAGACGCTAGGCGCACCAATACTCTGTGCTGCCCGCGATGATCCGACTCGGATGTAACGACCAGATCCTCCCCGATCAATGCTGCGACGCATGCAGCCCGAACCGCCAGCAAGAACGCGGTCAAGTTGCTGATGATGTTCAAGAGCCCTGCAGCGGCAGGATGGATGCTGGCCATGCCGTCCCTATGATGGCGGCCTCAGCCGGAGTGCAAAGCGGCCGATCAGGATTCATGGCATCGCCAGCCGACGGAAGACGATCCCGCGAACCGTGTGACATTCGGCCAAAGAGCCGCCATCTGCGGCCACGAATTTCCATAGGGCGACGGGATCGCCTACATTCACACTTCACAACCGGTGCGCCCAGTCAGGCCTTGGCCCTGCCCCGGGCAGCCACCGCATCCTCAGCCTTCCAAGAAAGACCTGCCCATGAAATCCCGCGCCGCCGTAGCCTTCAAAGCCGGAGAACCCCTGCAAATCGTCGAGATCGACGTCGCGCCGCCCAAGGCTGGCGAGGTGCTGGTCAAGATCACCCATACCGGCGTCTGTCACACCGACGCCTTCACCCTGAGCGGTGACGACCCCGAAGGCATCTTCCCCGCCGTGCTGGGTCACGAAGGCGCGGGCATCGTGGTGGAAGTGGGCGAAGGCGTGACCAGCGTCCAGCCCGGCGATCATGTGATTCCGCTGTACACCGCCGAATGCGGCGAATGTCTGTTCTGCAAGAGCGGCAAGACCAATCTGTGCGTGGCCGTGCGCGCCACCCAGGGCAAGGGCGTGATGCCCGACGGCACGACGCGCTTCAGCTACAAGGGCGAGCCCATCTATCACTACATGGGCTGCTCGACCTTCAGCGAATACACCGTGGTTGCTGCCGTCTCGCTGGCCAAGGTCAACCCTGATGCCAACCCCGAGCAGGTCTGCCTCTTGGGCTGCGGCGTGACCACTGGCCTGGGCGCAGTCAAGAACACTGCCAAGGTGCAGGAAGGCGACACCGTGGCCGTGTTCGGCCTGGGCGGCATCGGCCTGGCCGTGATCCAGGGCGCCAAGCTGGCCAAGGCCGGCCGCATCATCGCCGTCGACACCAACCCCGGCAAGTTCGACCTGGCCAAGACCTTCGGCGCCACCGACTGCGTGAACCCCAAGGACTTCGACAAGCCCATCCAGCAAGTGATCGTCGAGATGACGGGCTGGGGCGTGGACCACAGCTTCGAATGCATCGGCAATGTGGAGGTGATGCGCGCGGCGCTGGAATGCGCCCACCGCGGCTGGGGCCAGTCGGTCATCATCGGCGTGGCCGGTGCCGGTCAGGAGATCAAGACCCGCCCCTTCCAGCTGGTGACCGGCCGCAAGTGGCTGGGTACGGCCTTTGGCGGCGTCAAGGGCCGCAGCGAGCTGCCCGGCATGGTGGAAGATGCCATGGCCGGCAAGATTCAGCTCGAACCCTTCGTGACCCACACCATGGGCCTGAAGCACATCAACGAAGCCTTCGAGCTGATGCACGAAGGCAAGTCGATTCGCTCGGTGGTCAACTACGCCGACGCTTCGTAACTCCCTGAGGCGCTTTGCCTGGGCGGCCCTGCGCCTTCCCCCTTTCTCACTTCGCGGAAGGGGGACGACATCCTCGGTGCGCGGCGGCGCTTCCTCGGTGTCTCATCAATGGGCCGCGCTAGTTTTGAAGAACCACCCAGCGCTTTTAATTTCATAGCTGCTTGCGCATGCTTTGATTCATATTTATATATAAAACAGCTGCAAACGCTTGATTAACGAGCGCAAGCAGCTTTTCTTTTAGGAGTGACTGCCATGGAACTCAAGAACGCCCACGCCTGCTTTGGCGGCGCCCAGCGCTATTACGAACACCATAGTTCCGAGATCGGCCTCGCCATGAAGTTCTCGGTCTATCTGCCACCCAAGGCCGTGATGGGCGAGAAGGTGCCGGCCCTGCTCTATCTGGCGGGTCTGACCTGTACCGAGGAAACCTTCATGATCAAGGCCGGCGCCCAGCGCATGGCCTCCGAACTCAATATCGCCCTGATCTGCCCCGATACCAGCCCGCGCGGCGCGGGTCTGGCGGGCGAGGCCGACAGTTGGGACTTTGGCGTGGGCGCCGGTTTTTACCTGGACGCGACCACCCGGCCCTGGGCGCTGCACTGGCGCATGGAGAGCTACATCCTCAATGACCTGCTACCCCTGGTCGGCAGCAAGCTGCCCGTGAACCTGCAGCGTCTGGGCATCTTCGGCCACAGCATGGGCGGCCACGGCGCGCTGACCCTGGCGCTGCGCCACCCGGGCCGGTTCAGGTCGGTCTCGGCCTTTGCGCCGATTGCCAACCCGCTCAACTGTCCCTGGGGCCACAAGGCTTTCAGCGGCTATCTGGGCGAAGACAAGGCCGAATGGGCCAGGCATGACGCCAGCGAGCTCATGAGCGCGCAGACCGCAGCACCCTACCCCGCAGGCATCCTCGTCGACCAGGGCCTGGCCGACAAGTTCCTGATCGAAAAGCAACTGCTGCCCGAGGCCTTCGAAGCCGCCTGCGCCAAGGCTGGCCAACCGCTCACGCTGCGCCGGCATGCGGGCTACGACCATGGCTACTATTTCATTCAGAGCTTTGTCGACGACCATCTGCGCCACCATGCGCAGCAACTGGGCGCCTGATTCTTTGGAACGGGTTCGCGCGGCCGAGACTACCCAGCCATAGCTGTCACCCCACACGGGCAAAAGCCGCCTGACGGCGGTGTCTTCTTGATGCGGTCCGGCGCCGGATCAGTCCTCGGAGCGCTCCGATCTTCTCGCGCGCCGCTGCTGCTCGAGCTCATCGGCACGCTGGGTCTGTACATACAGCTGCTCCACCTGTTCGCGCGCCCAGGGCGTCTTGCGCAGAAATTTCAGGCTCGAAGAGATGCTGGGATCCAGGTTGAAGCAGCGCACGGGCACCCGGCGCCCCAGCTCGCTCCAGCCGTAGTAATCAACCAGATCGGTAACGATGCGCTCAAGCGTCAGCCCATGCAGCGGGTTGCGCGGTTGTTCTTGGGAAGTCATTCGCGCATTGTCGGGGAATCGCCCGGCAGAGACAGCCCCGGGGACAAGATCCGCTCTGCCCGGCCTGTCCGGGACAGCCTGTCCGGGCCTGCTTGTGCAGCCGGGCGCCACGCCAATGACATGGGTTTGGCTTTCCTGTGCGCCAGCAAGAGATCACACTTTTGGCAACCGGCCTGAGCGAAGACAGGTTCGCTTCAACGGCCATGACGAGGCGCGAAGGAGCAAAGAATGTCCAAGCAACAGCAAGTCCCCCAGACCAGGGGGGTGGCCGTGCAAATGCTGGCCACGCTCGACCTGGGCCCCGAGATCGAAGGCATGTCGGGGCGCCAGCTTCGCATGCGCCTGGTGACCATGGCGCCGGGCGGCGTGTTCGGCCCGCTTCACGACCACAGGGACCGACCCGGCATGGTCTACATCCTCGAAGGTTGCATCACCGACCACAGAGATGGCGTGGCCACCGACTACGGCCCGGGCGTGGGCTGGCCCGAAGACAGGAACACCACGCACTGGCTTGAAAACCGTTGCGCCGTGACGGCAGTGGAAATATCGGTGGACATCATCAGGCTGCAGCAGGCTTCAAACTAGGCGCTCTCACGCCAAGCATCTTCATGCAAGCCTCTGCCTCTGCCTCTGCCTCTGCCTCTGCCTCTGCCTCTGCCTCTGCCTCTGCCGCAGCTCAGGTGGCGCGTGACGCCTGGACCTCGTAGAGCCGCAGATCCCGCTGCCCGATTCCCAGAGTCGGCCAGGCGGCACGCCAGGCCTGGATATGCGCGGAGGCGAAATGTGCATCCAGCGCTGCCTGATCCACCCACAGCTCCTTCACATGGATCAGCCCCGGCACCAGCACATCCTCGGCATAGCCGTACTCGAGACAGCCGGGCTCGGCGCGGGATGCATCGACCATGGCACGCATGGCGGGCCGGGCAAGCGCCAGGTTTTCGGATGGCAAACGCACGGTACCCACGATCAACAGCATGTCTTCTCCTCTTGAGCACAAGCAAACATCGTAGCAAGCAGCGCCCGCTCTCTCTGCCCCGGGCGCAAAAAAGGGAGGGCCATGCCCTCCCTGAAACACCTTCCAGGTGTTGATGCTGATCAGCAGTCCTTAGGTCACGGGCTCTCAGGCTCGCATGAAAGACTCGAAATAGGCGCTCAGTGCAGCGTGGTCGCCCAGAGGCAGAACCTGGGCCACATACTGGTCGGGACGCACCACCACCAGAGCGCCCTGCTCGCGGTCGATGCCGCGCAGCTCGAAGATGTCCTGACCGGCATTCTTCAGATCGGGGCTGAACACTTTTTCATAGTCGATCATTCCCAGCTGGCCCTTGGACGGCAGCAACAGGGCCGGCAAGGTCTCCAGCGCCACCTCGGTATAGGCCTGCGGGAAGATGGCACGCAGATCGAAGATGCTGTCGATATCCTGGCCGGCCTGCGTGAAGCGGCGCAGCGGCGATGCCGCATCGCTCTCCAGGAAGCGGCACAGCGCCAGCAGGCCGGATTCGGGCTGCGCCAGGTCGTTCTGCCCTGCAAACGCATACAGGCGCCAGCGGCCATCGGCCTTGCCGCAGTGACCCAGCTGCACGGGCTTGGCATCGGAGACGCGCACCACCGGCGCGGAATGGAAGCGCATGCCCACGGTGAAGCCGCTGGCCAGTGCCTGATGCGTGGCCTGCCCGGTCAGCAGCGAGGGCGCATAGTGCGTGCCCACGCCGGCCGTGAAGCGGCCGTGCTGCTCGAAATACTTCTGGAATTCCTTGGGGTCCACACCGCCCTGACCGCCTTCCTTGGCCGGGTCGCTGAACATCTTGGCCCATTCGCGGTCGAAGTCGATCAGTTGCTGGGCCACGACCTGGCGCTCGGACGAATAGGTGTGCAGCAGCTCGGGCGCACATTGCTTGCGCAGCACGGCGGCCAGCTTCCAGCCCAGGTTGAAGCTGTCCTGCATGGAGAAATTCATGCCCTGGCCGGCCTTGGGGCTGTGGGTGTGGCAGGCATCGCCGGCGATGAAGACGTGCGGCAGGGGCGAGTCCGGTGTGGCCACGGCATCGGTCACATCGTCATATTTGGCGCAGATGCGCTGGCCGATCTCGTACACCGACCACCAGGGCACATTCTTGACGTCAAGCTTGTAGGGATGGAGCACGCGCTGGGCAGTTGCTATCAGTTGCTCCACCGTGATGTTGCGGCTGGCAACGCGCTCGTCGGCATCGAGCTTGTCCATCTCCACATAAAAGCGCACCAGATGACCGCCTTCGCGCGGGATGATGAGCACATTGCCCTGCTCGGACTGAATGGCCACCTTGTAACGCACATCGGGGAAGTCCGTCACGGCCAGCACATCCATCACGCCCCAGGCCTGGTTGGCCGAGTCGCCGACCAGCTGGCGGCCGATGGCCCGGCGCACATTGCTGCGCGCGCCGTCGCAGCCCACCACATAGCGGGCCTGCACGGTTTCGATCTGACCGGCATGGGCCGCGTCGCAGCGCTCCAGCGTCACGGTGACCGGATAGTCCGCTGCACCGTGGTCGACCTTCACATCCAGCACGCGGCGTGCGTAGTGCGGCTCCAGGCGGCTGGGCGAGTTGCGCATGCGCTCCAGATAGTGGTCGTGCACGCGCGCCTGGTTCAGGATGACGTGAGGAAACTCGGACAGACCGTCTTCCGTATCCTGCACGCGGCCATGGCGGGCGATCCGGCCGGGCTGGGCAGGATCGGGCTTCCAGAAGGTGACGTCGTTGATCCAGCAGGCCTCCTTGAGGATGGAGTCGGCAAACTCGAAGGCCTCGAACATTTCCATGGTGCGGCAGGCAATGCCGTCGGCCTGGCCCAGCTCCATCGGGCCTTCCTTTTGTTCCACGATGCAGGTGCGGATATCGGGGAAGGCCGCCAGCTGCGCGGCCAGCGTCAAGCCGGCAGGCCCGCAGCCCACGATCAGCACATCGACCTGCGAGGGCACGGTCTCGGTATGGGCAGGGGCCAGCGGCGAAGCTGGAGCGATCAAGGGGTTGCCAGGACGAAAACCGTTCAAATGAAACTGCATGGAGGCCTCAAGTTCTTCAAGTGCGCAGACGCCAGTGTCTGCCCAATCAGTCCGCACACAAATAGTATGTATGCATACCAAATGCATGCATCGTATTATTCGAAACTTGAAATGCCAACCCCACCTAGGGAAAACCATGATTAACTCTGCACTGCCAAACGTTGCCTCAGACAGCGCCAGCAGCCACCCTGTCTTTCCACGCCTGGAGGTGGAAACCTTTCCCGGCCACGGCATACGCCGCCTGCAACAGGTGGCCGTGGCCGTGTTCAGCCAGGCCACCGAAGCCTGGGGCGTGACGCCGCTGCAATTTGCCGTGCTACAAAAACTGGTGCATCTGCCGGGCATAGACCAGCGCACGCTGAGCATGGAAGTGGGCTTTGACAAATCCACCATCGGCGGCGTGATCGACCGGCTGGAAGCACGTGGTCTGTTGTTGCGCCAGCACACGGCCAAGGATCGCCGCGTGCGTCTGCTATCCCTGACGCCCGAGGGCGAAGCCCTGCTTGCCGACGCCGGCCCCTCCGTGCTGCAAGCCCAGCAGCAGATGCTGGACCCGCTGAGCGAGGCCGAACGCGAGCTCTTCACACAGCTGATGCGCAAGGTCATCGAGCATCACGAGCAGCTCGACCCCGAGGCGCAGACGCCCGCAGGCTGAGCCCAAACCGCAGAAAAAAAGCCCCGAGCCGTCAGGCCTGGGGCTTGGCTGTTCAGGGCCGGGCTCGCAACCGGATCTGCGAGCTTCCGAATCGCGCCCTAGAACGGCATTTTTCCGGCACGCATCTGGGCCGCGATCTGCGCCAGCACGGCCGGCAGATCGGCCACGCTGCGCACCACGTAATGGGCTCCGGCCTTTTTGAGCTTGGCTTCGGCCACGGCGACACGGGCCTCGACCTCTTGCTCGGGCGCCCTGGCAAACTCCTCCACGCTATAGCCGACCTCGTTGCCCGACAGGCTCAGGCCCACGGTCCACATGCCTGCGCGCAGACCTTCCTCGATGCCGGGCACGGTGTCATCCACCTTCACGCAGGCACGCACATCGCCAATGCCCAGCGCCAGCACATTGGCCAGTGCCATGAAGGGGCCGGGGCGGCCGCCGGCTTCGAGCTCATCGCCGGCCACCACATAGTCGGGCTTGAGGCCTGCGCCCTCGGCCTGCGGCAGCAACTGGTTGAGCACCTCGCGCGGGTAGCCCGAGCAGGAGCCGACCTTGAGACCATGGTCGCGCAGCCATTGCAGCGTCTGCACAGCGCCTGCTATGGGGGCCGAGAACTCGCCCACCTTGGCAATCTGCAGCGGCATGAAGCGCGCGTAGATGGCATCCACATCCTCGTTGGTCGGCGTCCGGCCAAAAGCGCTCTGCCACTGCGCAGCAATGCTTTCATCCTGCAGCAACTGGTGGATATGGTCCCATTTGGACAGGCCCATGGGCCCGCGCGCCTGGGCCAGGCTGATGCTGATGCCGAAGCTGGCAAAGGCTTCGACAAAGATTTGCGTGGGTGCGAGCGAACCAAAATCCACCAGCGTGCCGGCCCAGTCGAAGATGACGGCTTGGAGCGGTGACAGGTCGGCAGAGGGCTGGGACAGGACCAGGGTTTCGGCTTGAGCGATGGAGTTCATGATTTTTTCAGTGGTGACTTCAACAGAATGGAAAGCACAAAGGTGTCGACCTTGCGCGACTCAGCTCAGAGAGCGAATGAAGTTGCGACCGCGCGGGCCGCTAGCGGCTTTTTGCACCATGGCGCTCCAGGCGCCTGGCTGCACGCCATAGTGGGCCGGATCGGTGGCAACGCCCAGCCCTTGCAGAACGCAGCGCAGACGCTCGACGGCCACAGCAGGCGTGCCGGCATCGAAGATGGAGAGCAAGGCGGCATCGGCCACCGCATCCGCGCCCAGCGCCATCTCCAGCACCAGGGGCAGGCTGAACGAGCAGGCCAGGCCATGCGGCACGCCATGCTGCAGCGTGATGTCGTAGGACAGCGAATGTGCGAGCGCAGTCTTGGTGTTGGAAAAAGCCAGGCCGGCCATCAGCGCCGCCTCGGCCATCTCGCTGCGCAGCTGTGGGTTATCCAGATCCTGCATCAGCGCGGGCAGCGTGGCCAGCGTGCGGCGCGCCGACTGCACGGCCAGCGCCATGGAGACCGGGTTGCGGTTCACATTCCAGATGGATTCCAGCGCATGCGACAACGCATCCAGCCCCGAGGCCAGCGTGGCGCCGGCCGGCAGGCTGGTCATCAGCTCGGCATCGATGACCGCGGCCTCGGGCCAGGTGCAGGACTGGTGCAGCGAATACTTCTGGCCGGCGGCCTGATCCCAGATCGTGGCCCAGGGCGTGACTTCGCTGCCCGTGCCGGCAGTGGTGGGGATGGCGATCAGGGCCTTGTGCCCTCCCGCCCCCAACTGGCCGCCCTGCTTGAGCAACGCCCGCAGATCGGCAAAACGGCCACCGGGCGTATGACAGATCAAGGCCTTGGCCGAGTCGATGGCGCTGCCGCCCCCCAGGGCCACGATCACGGGCACCTCGGCATGGTCACGCTGCACCTGCTCGTACAGCGGCGCCAGCCACTGCACATCGGGATTGGGGGCAATACTGTCGATCACGCCGCGAAGCTGCGCTCCCAGCAGCTGGCGCATGCGCTGCACCAGGCCCAGGCTTTCAGCCTCGGGGAAAGTGACCAGCAGGCAGCTGCGCCCGGCCAGCAGGGCCGGCAGTTGATCGAGACTGTTGCGACCCACGCTGATATGCACGGGGTTGTGATAGGTCCACACGAGAAAGCCTTTTTGACGTTTTTTGAGCAAAATCGGCCCTTGACGCTTATGTACCAAGCGCTGATAGCTCATGTTTTTGATGGTTCAAGCACTGCGGCGCACACCGGCACCGCAGCGGAATCAGTGGCGAGTGCCTTGCTGTATGCGGCTGCGCAGCCAGTTCGATGCCATGTCGGCTGCAATCACCATCACCGTGATGACGATGATGCAGGTCGCAGTCTCCTGGTAGCGGAACAGCTTGAGGCTGCTGACCAGCTCGAATCCCAGACCGCCCGCTCCGACCATGCCCAGCACGGTGGCAGAGCGCAGATTGACTTCGAAGCGGTAGAGCACCACGGCAATCCAGGCGGTGATGACCTGGGGCACCACGCCAAAGGCGATGATCTGCAGCTGGCTGGCACCGGCGCTGCGCAAGGCCTGCAGCGGGCCGTCGTCGATTTCCTCGATGGCTTCGGCAAAGAACTTGGCCAGCATGCCCATGCCGTGCAGGGCCAGGGCCAGCACGCCGGGGAAGGGGCCCAGGCCCACGGCCGAGACAAATACCAGCGCCAGAATCAGCTCGTTGATGCTGCGGATCACATTGAGAAACTGGCGCGTGATGCGACGCAGCCAATGCCAGCCGTGCAGATTGCCGGCCGCGACAAAGGACAGCGGCAGCGCCAGAATCACGCTGAGCAAAGTACCCCAGATGGCGATCTGTATCGTCTCCAGCGCCGGTGCCCACAGGCGCGGCAGCATGCTCCAGTCGGGCGGCACCGAGCGCGAGAGGAAGTCGCCAATCTGCGGCATGCCGCCCGCCAGCTCGCTCCAGCTCATCTGCGCGCCCGCAGCGCTCCATTGCAGCACCCAGGCAATGATCAGGGCCAGCGCTGCATAGCCCAACCAGCCGCCCTTGCCTTGCGGACGCGCGGCCGTCCATTGCCAGTGATCTGGCGTGTGCTTCAAGCTCTGGCTGTTCATTGCAGACCTCCTGCGGCAGTGGCTGGCGACATCGCCCCGGGCAGCCAGTTGCCGACTGCGGTGCTGCTGACATGCAGCACGCCGCCCTGCTCTGCGGTATGTCCGGCGGGCTGAGGCTCGCCGCTGTAGATGGCGTTGAGCGCAGCCTCGTCCAACATCGCCGGTACGCCGTCAAACACCATGCGCCCTTGCGACAGGCCGACGATGCGATCGCCAAACTCCCGGGCGTAATCAACCTGGTGCAGATTGCAGACCACGGCAATGCCGAGCTCGCGCGTGGCATCGCGCAGATACTGCAGCACGCTGCGCGCGGTCTTGGGATCCAGGCTGGCCACGGGCTCGTCGGCCAGAATCAGCTGCGGCTGCTGGGCCAGCGCACGGGCAATGCCCACGCGCTGCATCTGCCCGCCCGAGAGCGCTTCGGTGCGCTCATCGGCCTTGTGGGCCAGGCCCACACGCTGCAGGCATGCATCGGCCAGTGCGATATCGCTTTGCTTGAACAGCTGCAGCACCGAGGCCAGCGTGCCGACCTGACCCAGCCGCCCCGTGAGCACGTTCTTGCGCACCGACAGGCGCTGCACCAGGTTGTGGTGCTGGAAGACCATGGCCACATGGCGGGCCAGCTCGCGGCGCGAGTGCCTGCGCATCAGATCGATGCCGCCCACCTGCAGTTGGCCGCTGTCGGGCTGGTTCAGCCCGTTCATGCAGCGCAGCAAGGTGGACTTGCCGGCACCCGACAGGCCCAGCATGACCACGAACTCGCCGGCCTTCACATCCATGTCTATGCCATGCAGCACATGGTTGCTGCCATAGCTTTTGCGCAGATTGCGGATGCTGATCATTTCATCTTCCCGAGGTCCAGATTCAGCGCCTTGGCGGTCTGGCGCACCACGTCATAGGCCTGATCGTTGGTGGGCGCAAAACCATTGAGCTCGCCACGGTCGCCCCAGGGCAGGCCCTTGATCTCGGCCAGTGCCGCAGCCACCTTCTTCTTGGTGGCTTCGTCGAGGTTCTTGCGCCAGGCCATGGGCGACTCAGGGATGTCCTTGGAGCGCCAGATAACCTGGAAATCCTCGGCCTTCACATGGCCCTTGGCCACTGCCGTCTGGAAGATGGGATCGGCCACGGCCGCCGCATCCACCTTGCCGTTGGCCACAGCCATGATGCTGGCGTCGTGCGAGCCCGAGAAAATTACGCGGGAGAAATACTTGTCGGTATCGATGCCCTCGCCCTTGAGGCCGGCCTTGGGAAACAGATGACCCGATGCCGAGCTGGGATCGACAAAGGCAAAGGTCTTGCCCTGCAACTGGGGCACGGTGCCCAGGCCCTTGTCCTTTTTGCTGATGATGATGCTGTTGTACGAGCTCTTGCCCGACTTCTTGGCCACGGGAATGGCGAATGCCTCTGCATTCGCCAACTGGCTGGCCAGCACATAGGAGAAGGGGCCGAAATAGGCCACGTCGATCTTGCCCGAGCGCATGGCCTCGATCACGCCGTTGTAGTCATTGGCCACAAAGGGCTTGATCTTCAGGCCGGTCTTGGCGGCCAGCTGGTCCATCACCTGCTGGCTGGCGCGCATCATGGCCTGGGCGTCTTCGGAAGGGATCAGGCCCACGCGCAACTCGGTGGGTTGCTGCGCCATGACGCCGGTGGTGGCGGCCAGGGTCAGGCTGGCGACTGCGGCTTTGAGCCATGTTTTGCGGGTCATCGTCACGGAATTCATCCTTTGCATGTGCGTGTGAAGTGCAGCTTTTCCGGGCTGCCGTCGCACCGTCATTGCAGTGCGTTGACGCAAATATTAGGGACGACATATGACTGTCATGTGAAGGTTTCAGAATCAGTTTTGACAGCTTCCATAGATCAAACCTTGAGATGAAACCTGCATGAGCACCGCCCGCTACCGAGCCTTTATCGCCGTGGCCCAGCAAGGCAGCCTGAGCGCCGCCGCCCGCGCTTTGGGCCTGAGCCAGCCCACGGTTTCCAGCCAGATCGCCACGCTGGAGCGGCAAAGCCAGATCGAGCTCTTCCATCGCCAGGGCTATCGCATGACGCTCACCGGCGCCGGCCACAAGCTCATGACGCTGGCACAGAAGCTGCTCGCGCTGGAGGCCGAAACCGAGTTCTTTCTGCGCGACTCGGGCCAGCTCAACCGGGGCGAGCTCAAGATCGGCGCCGTGGGGCCGTTTCATGTGATCGAGATGGTGGCGGCCTACAGCGCCCGCCACCCCGGCATGAAGCTGTCGATTCGCATGGGCAACTCGCAGCAGGTGCTGCACGATCTGGAGAACTACACCACCGATGTGGCGGTGCTGGCCGGTCTCTATGACAGGCCCGAGCTGCTGGCGCGCGAATATGCGCGCCACGCCATCATCCTGTTTGCCCATGTCGATCACCCGCTGGCAAGGCGCGAACAGGTCGAGCTGGGCGAGCTGCACGGCCTGCCGCTCTTGCTTCGTGAGCAAGGCTCGACCACGCGCACCGCTATCGAGAAAGCACTGCAGGCAGCCGGTGTGAAGCCCCGCACCCAGCTGGAGATCGGCAGCCGCGAAGCCATACGCGAGGCCGTTGCGCGCGGCCTGGGCATCGGCGCCGTGTCCGAAGCCGAATTCATTGCCGACCCGCGCTTTCGGCCGGTGCGCATTGCCGGCGACCCGGCCAGCACCACCACCTATGTCTATTGCATGAGGGAGCGCAGCGAAAGTCTGCTGGTGCGCTCCTTCCTCAAGGCCATTGAAGGCAGTACGGCCCCTGATCTGCCCGTACTGCGGACCGCTCCAAAACCCTTGGTCGCTCCAACGGCCAAGAAGCTGGCGTAATTCGTCAAACCCTCTGCCCCCCTTGCGCCGAGAATTTTTTGACAGTGCTGCCCGGGCGCCTCGGTCAGGACTCTCGCCGGGACGGTGCGGCGGCCAGGTACGGCGGTGTGCGGAACCAGCTGCCGGGCAGTCAAAAAATAGAGGAGACAATGATGAAACAAACCATGCTCTGGAAGGCCGTTGCTCTGGCAACCGGCATGAGCCTGAGTGCAGCGGCCATGGCGCAGCAAGCACCCTGGCCCGTCAAGCCCATACGCCTGGTGGTGGGCGGCCCGGCCGGCGGCAATGCCGACTCGCTGGCCCGCCTGTTGGCCGACGGCATGCAAAAACAGCTGGGCAAGCCCGTGATTGTCGAATCCAAGCCCGGCGCGGCCGGCGTGCTGGCCGTCAACGACCTGCTCGCCAACGGCAAGGATGCCCACACCTTCTTGCTGATCCAGGGCGGCATCGTCAGCGAGACGCCGCTGGCCTACAAAGTCAGCTATCAGCCCTTCAAGGATCTGAAACCCCTGGCCCAGCTCAGCCGCAACGGTCTGGTGCTGATTGCCAACAAGGACTTCCCGGCCAGTAATCTGCAGCAACTCGGCGACTACGGCAAAAAGCAGGCCGACGGACTGGACTTTGCCTCGTATGCCACGGGCATGCGCGGCCATACCTCGGGCATGCTGCTGGGGCAGTTGCTCAATATCAAGATGAAGCACCTGGGCTACAAGGGCTCCCCTCCGGCGCTCAGTGACCTGATGGGCGGCCATGTGCCGCTGATGATGGACGGGCTCACCACGGCCCTGCCGCTGATCAAGGCCGGCAAGGTCAAGCCGCTGGCCGTGAACTACCCCACGCGCATGGTGCAACTGCCCGATGTGCCCACCTTCAAGGAACTGGGCTACCCGCAACTTTCCGAGGTGAGCTGGTTCGGCGTCTGGTCGCGCCCGGATATCCCCGCCGATGTGCAGGCCAAGGTCAGAGAGATCGCGCTGCAGTATTTCAAGCAGCCCCAGCTCGAAGCCAGGCTCAGGGACATGGGCATGGAGTCGGGCACCGACGCGACCCCGGAAGCACTTATGAGCGAACTGCAGAAGGCCTATCAGCGCCAGCAGGCCTTGCTCAAGTCCATTGATTACCAAGCTCAGTAGTCAGTTCAGGTGTCCAAAAGGCCGGAGTCACGCCAGATTCCGGCTTCTTGCAACCGGGCAGCTGCAGCTCGCTGCGTCGACCCGTTCCGAGTCGGCACGCAACGGGCTGAGACAAAACATCAGAAAAGACTTTGCTGCGGCGACAGCAAGGAATGATGGTACTGATCGCAGTCCAGTTGCACACGCTCACGATTCAGCCCAAGCTTGCGGCAGGCCAGTGCAAAGCGTTGCGCCAGCATATCGGCCCAGGCGCCCGTTCCCTTCATGCGCTGGCCAAACCTGCTGTTGTAGACCTTGCCGTCGGCTCTGCCCGCTTCGCTGATCCCATGCAGATCCCGCACACGCTCCATCACGCGTTGGGCGCGCTCGGGATAGTGCAGCATCAGCCATTCATTGAACAGCGGAGCCACTTCCCACGGCAGACGCAGTACTGCATAAAAAGCCTGTCTTGCACCGGCCTCGCTGGCTGCAGCCAGCACCTGCTCCATATCGTCGTTCAGGAACGGAATCTGCGGTGCCAGGCTGACGCCTACGGGTATGCCTGCCTCGCTCAGGGTCCGAATCATGCGCAGCCGTCGATGCGGCGCAGCTGCGCGTGGTTCCAGCTGCCGGGCCAGCTCGGGCTGCAAGGTGGTCAGCGTCACATAAACGGCCACCAGATGCTGCTGTGCCAGCGGCACCAGCAAATCAAGGTCGCGCTCGATGCCGCTGCCCTTGGTGACGATGGAAAACGGATGCCTGGCCTGCGCCAGGACCTCTATCACGCGGCGCGTCAACCCGACTTCGCGCTCCACAGGCTGGTAGCAGTCCGTGACCGAGCCGAGCATGATGGGGGCCGCCACATGGCTGGGCCGGGATAACTCGGTGAGCAGCACCTCGGGCAGGTTCTGCTTGGCAATCAGCCGGGTTTCGAAATCCAGACCCGGCGAATAGCCCAGATAGCCATGCGTGGGCCGGGCATAGCAATAGATGCATCCGTGCTCGCATCCTCTATAGGGATTAAGCCCCAGATGAAAAGGCAGATCGGGCGATTCATGGCGGCTCAGGGCTGATTTGGCCCGCTCCCACTCCAGATGGGTGCACCAGGTCTTGACCTCCTCACCCTCTTCGCTTCCTTCATCCTGTTCGGACTTGCCCCAGCCGTCATCGAAACCCTGGCGCAGCTCCCGTGCAAACCGGTGCGTGATCTGGCTGGCAGCCCCTCGCCCCTTGATGAGCCGCACCGGCACATCGGTCCGAATGGATTCCAGTCCAGAGGATGAGGCAAGTTTCTTCATAAAACAACTGTACATAAATACAGTTATTCATTGCAAGAAATGGGCACTGACCATGGCTGCATCCCGGTCAATACGGTGAGGGTTGAGTGAGTCAGATCTGGATAGAAAATGACTGCGCCCATTGTTCTACAGGCTTAGCACGCTCCATTAACTAGAGCAAGTTCAAAGTCAATCCGCACTCAGTGAGTGCGAGATGGCTTGGCAGTTTGCGATTCAGCGCCGACAATCCCTTCAATGCACCAAGTTGGTGCCTTTCACTGAATGCCTTGGCCCGGACAACACCGTTGCCCGGGCTTTTGTCCGTTTGCGCAACGCCAAAGCGCCAACCACACCATCTCGCAAGGGAGTTACTACATGGAGCGCAAGCCCAATATCACTCTGTCCTCCTTGGACCTGGATCGCATTGAATCGCTGCTGGAAAAGAACAACAGCCAGTTCCCCGGCCGTGATGCACTGGAGGCGGAGCTGGACCGCGCGGATGTACTCGACCCCGCAGAAATACCCGCCAACGTGGTGACGATGAACTCCACCGTGCGCTTCACCATTCTCGAGATCGCCAAGACCAATACGCTGACACTGGTCTACCCCAAGGATATGGATGGCAGCGCCGACAAGGTCTCCATCTTTGCGCCAGTAGGCATCGCCCTGCTGGGCCTGTCGGTGGGCGATGAGTTCAAGATGCCCAGCCCTACCGGTCAGGTAACCGTGCGCGTGGATGCCATCGAGTTCCAGCCCGAAAGCGCGGGCGAGCTCCATCGCTGAACCGGCTCACCCAACAAAAAAGCAGCTCACCGGAGCTGCTTTTTTTGTTGTCTGGATCAGACTCAGCGCAAGCCGGCCAGCATGGTGGTCAGCAGACCCGCGCCAATCAAGCCTGCCTGCCAGCGCAGGGCCTGACTCCATGACGAAACATGGCGCTCCACCAGTTGATACAGCGCGTAGCCGGCAGTCAGTGAAAGCACAAAGGCAAACGGGATGCCCACCACGGCGGCTGTGACCGAACCATGCCAGAAATGGTTGACCACTGCGTTGACCAGCAGGCAGATGGAAAAGTGAATCAGGAATACCGAGTAGGAAATCTCTCCCAGGCGACGCAGCGGCGCAAAACCCTGCCAGCGGGCAATGACCTCGGTACGCATGCAAACGATCAGCAGCATCGCGGTCACGCCGGCGAGAAAAATGCGGTCGCGCCACTCATAGACCAGCGCGCCGATGATCAGAGCAGCAATCAGCAGGCCCCAGCTCCAGGCCGTCAGGCGCTTGTCTGCCGCCACTGCCCAGAAGGCCATCATGCCGATGCCATAGGCACCCATGAAATAAATCGCCCAGACATCCAGGTCTGCATCAAGATTGAAGCTCAGCAACGAAGCTGCCGTCCCCACAACCACCAGCCCCTGCATGCCAGTCACAGCCCAGGGCCACCAGCGCTTCATGGCCGTAGCACCCAAACGCTTCAGCGCCCATTGTTGCAGCCAGCGCACTCCGGCCAGCAACAGCACGGTCGCGGCGAACAGCTGAAAGTCTATGGACACATACCAGACACCAGCCGACAGTGACTCCTCGCCCACAATGCCCTGCAGCAGCAGAGCATGGGCCATGAGCTGCCATAGATCGGGGTCGGCGGACACGGACTCGTGATCGAACCAGGGACGAATCGCCGCAGACACCACAATCGTCACCACCAGTGCCACGGCATAAGGCACGACCAGACGCACAAAGCGCTTGCCGATCTTGGACCAGGGTGAATCAAACCGCGCCAGACCCATGGGAGCCAGGCTGGCTGCAGCCAGAAAACCGCCGATCACCAGAAAGATCTGCACGGCCATACGGGCGTACTCATAGAGCCAGTCCAGCAGGTCGGGCATGACAGGGTGAGCCACATCGGACATGGGGCCGTAGAAAGCCAGGTGATGCCAGACGATGGCAGCACAAGCCAGCCCCTTGGTACAGTCGATCAGGGCACTGCGGGAATGAGAGGAAATAGAACTTTGAACCATCAGATCACGGCCGCCCGCAGCCCATGGGCTGCCCGGCGGCAGGGTGAGTTTGCCCGGCAACAGGCAACGTAAAAAAGCCGACTTAAAACAGGATGGCGATTTTGCGCCGATTCCCAACAATTTGCTGACAGCGTTGCAAGTTTTACGAAACATATCTGCGCGAGCTTCATGCGCCAAGCATGAACAAAACCAGAGCGATTGCACTCCGGCTTGATTTCCCTGCCCCACTGAGAACCCCGGGCAAAGGCACAATGGAGGCCATGACGCAAGCCAAACCACTGTCGGAGCTGAGCCGACAATTTGTTTCGCATTTCGGCGAGATGGGCAGCCGCTGGGGCATCAATCGCACCGTGGGGCAGATCTATGCCCTGCTGTTCATTTCGCCCGAGCCGCTGAACGCAGACCAGATTGCCGACACGCTGGAATTTTCGCGCTCCAATGTGAGCATGGGGCTCAAGGAGCTGCAGGCTTGGCGGCTGGTTCAGCTGCGTCACCAGCCCGGCGACCGGCGCGAATACTTCCAGGCACCCGAGGATGTCTGGGAAATCTTCAAGCGACTGGCCGAAGAGCGCCGCCGCCGCGAGATCGAGCCCACGCAGTCCATGCTGCGTGCCGCCATGATGGAGGAAGCCAGCACCGACGAAGAACGTTACGCCCAGCAGCGCATGCGCGATATGCACGAGCTCATCGACAAACTGATGAGCTGGTTTGACGATGTTCAGCGTCTGTCGCCAGAGACCGCCATGCAGCTCATGGGCATGGGCTCCGCCGTGACGCGACTGCTGGACCTGAAAGACAAGATTACCGGGCGAGGCAAGTCAGGCTCGGAAGCCTGACGCCGACAACTCAGGTGCTGGCCCTGGGCACCAGCCTGAAGCCCAGATCCACGCTGGCCTCTCTGACGGTGTCCCCTGCCAGCAACTGCAGTAGCATGCTGGCAGCTTTTCTGCCCACTTCATCCCTGGGTGTATGGATAGTGGTCAGAGGCGGCACCATCTGATCACTGCCAGGAAGGTCGTTGAACCCGGCGATCGCCACCTGCTGCGGCACCTTGACCCCCATGCGATTGGCCTCCAGCAATGCGCCTTGTGCAATGTCGTCATTGCAGAAAAAGATGGCATCCACCGTAGTCTGCGCCTTGAGAAGTGTCTCAAACTGCCTTGCACCCAGCGCCAGCGATGAACGCTCGGGATTGAGAATCTCCAGGCTCTGGTCATACAGGCCGGCCTGTTTGAGCACCTGCCGATAACCTTCCAGACGCTGCATGACACGCGCGTCGAGCTGGGCTCCGCAAAATGCGATGCGTCTGTATCCCTTGTCCAGCAGATGACGGGTCATTTCAGCGCCAGCTGCAATCTGAGAAAAACCTACGCTGTAGCAATCGGGGCCCGTGCCGGGCTCGCGCAACTCCATGAGATGCACGCGCGGCACGGGATTGGCAGCCAATAATTTCCGCGACTCTTCGCTGTGATCAAACCCGGTCAGCAACAGCCCGGCAGGTCGCATGGGCAAATAGGCCCGCAGCAACTGCTCTTCCTCCGCAGGGTCGTAGTGGGTCACGCCGATCAGCATGTGATAGCCCTGGGCAAACAGCACCTTGTGCACAGCCTCCAGGACCTCCACAAACAAGGTGTTGGAGAGCATGGGCACCAGTACCAGCACCTGGGTGCTTTTTTGCGAGGCCAGTGCACGCGCAGCCAGATCGGGCACATAACCCAGAGAAGCCGCAACCTCGCGCACTTTGTCGACCAGGGCAGCAGCCACTCTGCGCTCTCCGCGCAAGGCTCTGGAGACCGTCATCGGACTCACGCCCGCAGCCTGTGCCACATCGCTGAGGGTGACACGCCCGCTGGCACGAGATCGCCTTGAAGAAGCGCTGTCTGCCGGGGTTTCACTCTTGGTACGGGTCTCGGGAGGCAAGGGAATCTCCTAGTCAGATGCCTGAGGTTTTTTGAGTATGATAGCGCTATCCAGACTTGAAATGAAGTCTGTAGAAGCAGCTTGATGAAAGCACTGACTTGCCTTCGACCAAGGTCTGAAGCCAATCGCAGAAAGCAGCAGGCTGCTCATTTTTTAACCACATCGGATAGCGCTATCCAAAAATGACTCAAAGCAAGATCCAGCCTCATGGCACCATGTCGGCACTCGTCGTCATGGGAGTTTCCGGCTGCGGCAAATCGAGCGCAGGAGAAGCCATCGCCCGTCAACTGGGGTGGACCTTGGTAGAAGGAGACAGCTACCACTCCCCCCAGAGCGTGGCCAAGATGCAGGCCGGCATTGCCCTGACGGATGCCGACCGCGAAGGCTGGCTGGAACGCCTGGCGCAGCGACTGGCTCAGGCAGATGCCGAACACGGCCTGGTGCTGACCTGCTCGGCGCTCAAGCGCAAGTACCGCGACCAGTTGCGCAGCGCCCAGCAGCTGGGTTTTGTGTTTCTCGATCTCGACTATGCCACGGCCCTGGAACGCGTCCAGACCCGACCCGGGCATTTCTTCTCGCCCGACCTGGTGGCCAATCAGTTCACGACGCTGGAAGACCCGCGTCAGGAGCCCGATGTTCTGACCGTCAGCGCCACCATGAATCTCAACGACATCGCGCTCGCGGCCCGGCAATGGGCAAGGCGCGAATCCCAAGCATAAAGACAGCAGGAGACAGCCAATGTCTGAAGATCGCAAAGAGGCACAGGGCCGCAAGCCATGGCTCAAGCGCCTGGCCGAAGGCCTGATGGTGCTGGCCCTGGCCGGCATGGTGGTTGCCGTTTTCGTCAACGTGGTGCTGCGCTACGTTTTCCACACCAGCATCGTCTCCTATGAGGAGATCTCGCGCCTGCTGTTTGTGTGGCTGGTGGCCATCGGCGCCATCGTGGCGGCTTTCGAAGGCGCCCACCTGGGCTTTGACATGGTGACATCGCGGGTCGGCCCGATCACCCGCAAAGTCCTGTTCTGGGTCTCGCAACTGCTGATCGGCACCTGCATGGCCCTGCTGCTGTGGGGCTCCTGGGAGCAGGTCGTTGCCGGCTGGAGCAGCTACAGCACCGTGCTGGGCTATCCCCTGGCTCTGGGCGCAGCGGCGACGCTGGTGCTGGCCATAGGAATGCTGCTGGTCGTGGTGCGCGACATGCTGCGCGGCACCCCATCCGAATCTTCTGAAACCAGCGTGGAGTAAGGAGAGCGCCATGGTCGTTACCCTGATTTTTCTCGTCGTGCTGATCGGCGGCATGGTGATAGGCATGCCGATTGCGCATGCACTGATACTCACCGGTGTCGCACTGATGTGGCACCTGGACTTTTTCGACACCCAGCTGCTCGCGCAGAACCTGCAAGCCGGGTTCGACAATTTCCCGCTGCTGGCCGTGCCATTTTTCATCCTCGCAGGTGAGCTGATGAATGCCGGCGGCCTGTCACGCCGCATCATCGATCTGGCCCGCGCCTTTGTCGGTCATATCCCGGGGGGCCTGGGCTATGTGGCCATCGGCGCAGCCGTGCTGCTGGCCTCAATGAGCGGATCGGCCATTGCCGACACCGCCGCGCTGGCCACCATCTTGCTGCCGATGATGCGCGACCAGAAGTATCCCGACAGCTACAGCGCCGGCCTGCTGGCTTCAGGCGGCATCATCGCCCCCATCATTCCGCCTTCGATGCCGTTCGTGATCTACGGCGTCACCACCAACACCTCCATCAGCAAGCTGTTTCTCTCGGGCGTCGTTCCCGGCCTGTTCATGGGCAGCTTTCTGATTGCTGCCTGGTGGTTCATCGCGCGCAAATACCAGCTGACCTCGGGTGAACGCGTGAGCTGGGGCCTGCGCCTCAAGGCACTGGCCAAGAGCTTCTGGGCCATGATGATGCCTGTCATCATTCTGGGCGGCCTCAAGGGCGGCGTCTTCACGCCGACCGAAGCCGCCGTGGTGGCCGCGGTCTACGCGCTGTTCGTGTCCATGGTGGTCTATCGGGAGATGAGCTGGAGCAGGCTCTACGAAGTCTTTCTGGGCGCATCCAAGACCACCGCCGTGGTGATGTTCCTCTGCGGTGCGGCCACTGTGACCGCCTACATGATCACGCTCGCCGACCTGCCCAATATGCTGGCCGACAGCTTCTCGGGCCTGCTGGATCAGCCCATGCTCTTCATGGCCGTGATGATGCTCTTCCTGCTCGTGGTCGGCACCGCCATGGATCTGACCCCGACCATTCTGATCTTCGGTCCGGTCTGCGCACCGCTGGCCGTCAAGGCCGGCATCGATCCCGTGTACTTCGGCTTCATGTTCATCTATGTGGGCTGTATCGGCCTGATCACCCCCCCTGTGGGCACGGTGCAGAACGTGGTGGCCGGGGTTGGCAGGCTGCGCATGGAAACCGTGATTAAGGGCACCAATCCCTTCCTGATGGTCTATGTGCTGCTGGCCGTGCTCTTCGTGATCTTCCCTCAGCTGGTCACGGGTCCGCTCAAATGGATGCACTGAGAACGGCATGCCATCCATGAAAGATCTTAGATTCATAGCATGGTGCGCACTGCAATCACGCGCATCACGACAGTTCCAATTTCATCAAAGGGCCCAGGCCCAATCAAGCAAGGAGACGGGTATGCGTATCAAATTTGCAGTCGCGGGCCTCACGGCAATGTTGCTGGCCGCCGGCGCCGTTCAGGCGCAGGACTTCAAACCCCGCCTGGTGCGGTTCGGCTACGGCCTGGTGGAAGACTCCAACCAGGGTCGTGCCGTGCGCATGTTCGCCAAGGAAGTGGAAAAGGCCAGCGGTGGCAAGATGAAGGTCCGCGCCATCGGCAACGCATCCCTGGGCTCGGACACGCAGATGCAGCAGGCCCTGATCGGCGGAGCCCAGGAAATGATGGTCGGCTCCACCGCCACGCTGGTGGGTCTGTCGCCCGAAATGGCGATCTGGGACACCCCTTTTCTGTTTGCCAACACCAAGGAGGCCGATGCCGTGCTGGACGGCCCCGTGGGAGAGAAGGTCAAGGCCACTCTGGAGCCCAAGGGCATGGTGGGTCTGGTCTATTGGGAAAATGGATTTCGCAATCTGACCAACAACAAGCGCCCCATCACCAAGCTGGAAGATCTGCAGGACGTGAAGCTGCGCGTGATGCAGAACAACGTCTTCCTGGACAGCTTCAAGACCCTGGGTGCCAATGCCGTTCCCCTGCCCTTCTCAGAGCTGTTCACGGCGCTGGAAACCAAGGCCGTGGACGGTCAGGAAAACCCCTTCAACACGGTGCTTTCGAGCAAGTTCTATGAAGTGCAGAAGTACCTGACCGTCTCCAACCATGTCTACAGCCCCTGGATCGTGACGGTCAGCAAGAAGTGGTGGGACACGCTGAGCCCTGCCGAGAAGAAGGTGCTGCAGGACGCGGCAATCAAGAGCCGTGAATTCGAGCGCAAGGACACGCGCGAAGAAGCCGCCAAGGCCCTGGCCGAGATCAAGACCAAGGGCATGCAGGTCAACGAATTGCCAGCCTCCGAAGCAGGCCGCATGCGCGACAAGCTCGGCACCGTCAATGCCGGCATTGCCAAGTCCGTGGGTCAAGGTACCTGGGACTCTGTGCAAGCAGCCGTCAAGCAAGCTCGCGCCAAATAAGCGAGCAACCATGGAGCCATGCCCCGGGCATGGCTCTGACTCATTCCAAGACAATGCCTGCGCCCCAAGCACAGGCCTTGCTGCCCAAGGACTTTCATCATGGCACTTCACCCCGTTCTGGACCAGGTGACGCGGCGCATCCAGGAGCGCAGCCGCGCCAGCCGCTCCGACTATCTGGCACAGGTCGATGCCATGGCCGCGCGCCCTCCACAAGTACGCACCATGGGCTGTGCCAATGTGGCCCACGCCTTTGCGGCTCTGCCCGGCACGGACAAGATTCGCATCGTTGAAGAAAAAGGCCCCAATGTCGGCATCGTCACGGCCTATAACGATGTGCTCTCCGCCCATGCACCGTTTGCGCATTACCCCGATATTCTGAAAGACGAGGCCAGGCGCAACGGCGCAACGGCTCAGGTGGCCGGCGGTGTGCCGGCCATGTGCGACGGCGTGACCCAGGGCATGCCCGGCATGGAGCTGAGCCTGTTCAGCCGCGACACGATTGCCATGTCCACCGCCGTGGCTCTCACACATGACACTTTCGATGCGGCCCTGATGCTGGGCGTCTGCGACAAGATCGTTCCCGGCCTGCTGATCGGCGCCCTGCACTTCGGCCACCTGCCCATGGTGTTCGTGCCTGCCGGCCCCATGACTTCGGGCCTGTCCAACAGCGACAAGGCCAAGGTACGCGAGCAGGCGGCGCAGGGCCTGGTCGGCCGGCAGGAGCTGCTCGCGGCAGAAAACGCGGCCTACCATGATCAGGGCACCTGCACCTTCTACGGAACGGCCAACAGCAATCAGATGCTGCTCGAAGCCATGGGCCTGCATGTTCCCGGCACAGCCTTCATCAACCCCGCCGACGCAGAGCGTGAACTGCTCACGCGCGAAGCCATGCGTACCGTGCTGTCCATCACCCGGGGCCGCCGCTTTGCCCCCATAGGGCATGTCGTGGACGAGCGCTGCATCGTCAACGCCATGGTGGCCCTGCTGGCGACCGGCGGCTCCACCAATCACCTGATCCACTGGGTGGCCGTGGCCCGAGCTGCCGGAATCGTCATCGACTGGGATGACTTCGAGCAGCTGTCCGCGGTGGTTCCCCTGCTGGCCCGCGTCTACCCCAATGGCAGCGCCGATGTGAATCAGTTCCAGGCCGCAGGCGGCCCTGGCTACGTGATCGCCCAGCTGCTGCAGGCCGGACTCATGCATGGCGATGTGCTTACGGTTAGGCCCGAGGGGCTGGCCGCCTTCGGGCGCATCCCCCATGTCGAAAACCATCAGTTGCAATGGCAGGATGCGGGCATCTCCGGCGATGACACTGTTCTGCGCCCTGCCAGCCGCCCCTTCAGCCCTACGGGCGGCTTGAAGCTGCTCAAAGGCAATCTTGGCCGCAGTGTCATCAAGATCAGCGCCGTACCTGAAGATCGCCACGCACTGCGGGCACCGGCATGGGTCTTTGATTCGCAGGATGAATTGCAGGCGGCCTTCAAATCCGGTGCGCTGGAGCAGGCCTGCCAGACCAATGGCTTCAATGGCGTCGTCTGTGTGGTGCGCTGGCAGGGTCCGCAGGCCAATGGCATGCCCGAGCTGCACAAGCTCACCCCTCCGCTGGCCGTTCTGCAAGGCAAGGGCTATGTCGTGGCCCTGGTCACCGACGGCCGCATGAGCGGCGCATCGGGCAAGGTCCCGGCGGCCATCCATGTCAGTCCCGAAGCGCTGGCTGGCGGCCCGCTGGCCAAGGTACAAAGCGGAGACATCATCGTGCTCGATGCCCCCACCGGCCTGCTGCAAGCCGAGCTGACGGATGCCGAATGGGAAGCCAGGCCGCAGGCCATCATGCCGCCAGCGTTGCAACAAGCCAATCACCGCGGCCTGGGCCGTGAACTGTTTGCCGGATTCCGGCGCAATGCGCTGAGCGCAGAAGAAGGAGCTTGCACATGGCTGCTCAAATGACCGCCTTGTCCATCATGCAGGATGCACCGGTGATTCCGGTCATCGTGCTGCACAACGCAGAGCATGCGGTGCCCATGGCCAAAGCACTGCTGGCCGGCGGCATCAGGGTTCTGGAGGTCACGCTGCGCACGCCTCAGGGCCTGGCCTGCATAGAGGCCATCGCCAAGCAACTGCCCGAAGCCATCGTCGGTGCGGGCACCGTGCGCAATGCAGCCGATGCCGCGGCGGCTGCTCGGGCCGGCGCAAGGTTTGCCGTCAGTCCCGGCTATACCAGCAAGCTGGGCCATGCCTGCCGCGATCTGAACCTGCCGCTGCTGCCCGGTGTTGCAACCAGCAGCGAAATCATGATGGCTCAGGAAGATGGCTTTACCGAGCTCAAGTTCTTCCCCGCCGTGCAGTCGGGCGGCATCCAGATGCTGAAGGCCTGGCAAGGTCCGTTCGGAGAGCTGCGTTTCTGCCCCACGGGCGGCATCTCGCCCGGCAACGCGGCGGAGTTTCTGGCGCTGTCCAATGTGGTCTGCGTGGGCGGCTCCTGGCTGGTCCCCGCCAGTGCCGTGGAGAGTGGCAACTGGTCACTTATAACCGAGCTGGCTCAGGCCACGCAGGCGTTGAGAAGCTCTCGCACGGCCTGAGCAAGACAAGGCCTCATCCATAAAAAAAGCCCGGTCAGCTCCAAGCCGACCGGGCTTTTCCATGTCTTGGCGACTCAGGCATCCGGCAGCGACTTGGTTCGCTCCAGAAGCTTGCGACGCGTTGCCTCGTCATCCATCAACTCGAACCAGATCGCATTGAGCACGGCAAAGGCTGCTGCCAGCGGCAGACCCAGCAACCAGGCGAAATACCACATAAGTTTCCTTTCATTCGGCCCATCCAATGCATGGGCCAACAATATTCGAACCGCCCCCCACACAGAAGGAAGAACGCAGCATGGCGTCCGAGGGGCGTCCCATCTCAATACGAGTGGCCCTGACCGGTCACGATGGCCTTCACGTCCACCTTGCCTCGCAGCACCGAGTACACCCAGCTGGTATAGGCCAGGATCAAGGGCAGGAAGATCAGCACGCAGACCAGCATGATGAACAGCACAACATGGCTGGAAGACGAGTCCCAGACCGTCAGACTGAAGCGCGGATCAATGCTGGAGGGCAGGATCATGGGGAACATGGCAGCGCCCACGGTCAGGATGATTCCGGCAATCGCCAGGCCGCTTGCCAGCAGCGCCAGCCACTCGCGACGGCTGCGCAAGCCGATGGCCACGACCAGCGGCATGAGCAGGCCGATACCGGGCACCAGCCAGAGCATGGGATAGGACTTGAAGTTGGCCATCCATGCACCGGCAGCCACGGCTGCGGTCTTGTTCAAGGGGTTGGAGGGACCGACGGGGTTGATCTCGCTGGTAATCACATAGCCGTTGATGCCTGTAGCCAGCCACAGGCCGGCAGCCGCAAACAGCACGGTGGTCAGCATGGCAAACCATGTGCCGTACCTGGCGGCGCGGCTGGCGACTTCGCCGTCGGTCTTGAACATCAGCCAGGCCGCACCATGCATGAGCAGCATGGACAGCGAGACCAGACCGCACAGCAATGCGAAAGGCGTGAGCAAGCCGAAGAAGCTGCCATCGTAGTAAATGCGCATATCGTCACCCAGACGAAATGGCACGCCGAGGATCACATTGCCCACTGCCACGCCGAACAGCAGCGCTGGCACCAGACCCGTGATGCACAGCACCCAGTCCCAGCGGTTGCGCCAGGCTGCATCTTCATGTTTGCTGCGGAACTTGAACGCCACGGGACGCAGGATCAGCGGCACCAGCACGGCAAACATGGCCAGATAAAATCCCGAAAAGGACACGGCGTAAAGCTGGGGCCAGGCCGCAAAGATGGCACCACCACCCAGAATCAGCCACACCTGATTGCCTTCCCACACGGGGCCGACGGAGTTGATGGCCGTACGGCGCTCAACATCGGTCTTGGCCGTGGCGCGCAACAGGCCCATGGCGCCGAGGTCAAAGCCGTCGGTGACGGCAAAGCCCACCAGCAGCACGCCGAGCAGCAGCCACCAGATGAGGCGCAGCACGTCATATGAAATCAGTTCATGCAAGATCATTTGGTTGCTCCTCTCAGCTTTGGCCGCGTGCCAGCTTCTTGATCATGGGTTCGTAGAGGCTGAGGTGAGGTTCGCTCTCATGCTCGGGGCCCTTCTTGATGGCCTTGACCATCAGCTTGAGCTCGATAACCAGCAGCACGGTGTAAATCAGCACAAAGCCGGCAATGGTCAGCAACAGCGTCTTCGCGCCCAGATTGGAAACCGCCATGGCCGTGGGCAGCACGCCTTCGATGATCCAGGGCTGACGACCCAGCTCGGCCACCACCCAGCCGCATTCGGCGGCGATCCAGGGCAGCGGAATCGAGAACACGGCAACCTTGAGCAGCCAGGGGTAGGCATCAAGCCTGTGGCGGGCAGCCAGCCAGAAGAAGGTGCCGGTCAGCACGATGAAGAACATGCCCAGGGCCACCATGATGCGGAAGGTCCAGAACAGCGGACCGACCGGCGGCACGGTATCCATTGCTGCCTGATGGATCTGTGCTTCGGTCGCCTTGCGTGGGTCATCCACATAGCGCATCAGCAGCAGGGCGTAACCCAGATTGGCGCCATTGTTCTCAAAGCGCAGACGTGCCTCGGCGGGAATCTCGGCATCGGTCCTGGCCTTGCGAATGGTCTGCAACGCGTCATAGGCGTCGATACCGTTGCGGATATTGCCCTCCGCACTCTTGACCAATTCGTTGATGCCGGGAATTTGGGTGTCCAGCGAACGCGTACCGATCAGGCCCATGACCCATGGGATGTGCACGGCAAAATGGGTCTCGCGCGCCTCGCGGTCGGGGAAACCAAAGGCCGTGAAAGAGGCCGGTGCGGGCTCGGTCTCCCACATGGCTTCGATCGACGCCAGCTTCATCTTCTGGTGTTCCGAGGACAGGTAGCCGGATTCGTCACCCAGCACTACCACCGACAGCGAAGCAGCCAGACCAAAGGATGCGGCCACCGTCATCGAGCGCTTGGCCAGATGGATGTGACGACCCTTGAGCAGATACCAGGCCGAAATACCCAGCACGAACAGCGAGGCCATGACATAGCCCGCCGACACCGTGTGCACAAACTTGGCCTGTGCCACGGGATTGGTGAGCACGGCAAAGAAGTCATTCACTTCCATGCGCATGGTCTGGGGGTTGAAAGTAGCACCCACGGGGTTCTGCATCCAGCCATTGGCGACCAGAATCCATAGTGCCGAGAAGTTGGTGCCTATGGCCATCAGGCAGGTGACGATCAGGTGCTTGACCTTGGAGAGGCGATCCCAGCCAAAGAAGAACAGGCCGACAAAGGTTGCCTCCATGAAGAAGGCCATCAAACCCTCGATCGCCAGCGGCGCACCAAAGATGTCGCCCACATAGTGGCTGTAGTAGCTCCAGTTCATGCCGAACTGGAACTCCATCACCACGCCGGTGGCCACGCCCATGGCGAAGTTGATGCCGAACAGCACGCCCCAGAACTTGGTCATGTCGCGCCAGATGGCTCGTCCGGTCATCACATACACCGTCTCCATGATGGCAACGAGTATGGACAGGCCCAGTGTCAGCGGCACAAACAGAAAGTGGTAGAGCGCCGTTATCGCAAACTGCAGTCGCGATAAATCGACGATGTCGAGGTCCATGGTCAGGTCCTTTCTCTCGGTACTTCAAAAATCAATCGGAAAAACATATGGACTGCGGTGCAACAGCACCCAGCACATCGGGTCGCAGCCTTGCCATCAACTGCTCAAACTCTGGCGTGCCGCGCAGGGCTTGCGCTCTTACCTGTCCTGCCTGCAGATACACAATGCGATCGGCGAGGCTCGCCTCACGCTGCCAATGCGTGGCAAAAATCAGCGTTCGCGAGCCGCTCTCAGCCGCCTGCACCAACCGCTTCAGCACATCGGCAGCAGTGACGGCATCCAGTCCCTCGGTCACCTCATCAAGCAGCCAGCAGCGGTCCGGGCTCAGCAGCAGTCTGGCCAGTGCCAGCCGGCGCGACTGGCCTCCGGACAGACCCAGGCCGCCTTCACCCAGCATGGTGTCCAGCCCCTGTGGCAGGGCCATGACGTCGCTTCTGAGACCTGCAGCCTGCAGGACGCCCCACAGTTGCTCATCGTCGGCCTTGGCATCGGCAAGCCTCAGGTTGTTGCGCAGGCTGTCCTGAAAAAGCTCGGTTCTCTGTGTCATCCAGCTGCAGCCGCAGGCCTGAACCACGCCTTCGTCCGGCTGCAGCTCACCCGCCATCAAATGCAGCAAGCTGGTCTTGCCTGCACCGCTGCTGCCGATCAGCGCCACGCGCTCGCCCTGGCGCACGTTCAGGTCTATCGGACCCAATTGACGAAGTCGGACAGACTGCAGGCTGACGGCCAGCTTCTGCACAGGCTGCTGCGGACTCTCTGCCGCTTCGGCCTTGGCCGCCAGCGGTGGAGCCAGCCTGCGCAGCGCCAGCCAGGTACGCCCGGCCTGTTCTGCCCCTCTGCGCAGAGCTGCAAACGGCTCCATTGCCGACAGTGCCAGCAAAATACCCAGCGCAGCAACCGGCGCGTTGATGCGGCCCTGTTCCATCAACCAGGCCATCAACAGCACGGATGCGCTCAAAGTAATGGCAGACACCGCACCATAAGCCTGGGCGGCAGCCGCTTCGGATTGATAAAGCCGCTCATCGGCCTGGGCGCAGCGCGCATCGCTGTGCAGCACTTGCTGCACCTGGGCAGGCAACTGGCCTGCCATTAGCAGCTCGGTCTGGCCTGCAACCAGATCCACGGTTTGGGCACGCATGGCCTCCAGTGCCATGGCACGGCGTACAGCGGCCTTGCGGCTGCGCAAGCCATGCCACAGGGCAATGCCCCAGCCAGTCAGCAGCATCCACGCCAGGGTCAACAGGCCCAGCCACCAGCGCATGAACCCGTAGGCCAGAGCCGCCAGCAAGGCCGCGCCCAGCGCCGCTACGGCGGGCACCAGCAGGCGCAGATAAAGATTGTCCAGGGCATCCACATCGGAGGTCAGACGCTGCAACAGCCTGGCCGGGCGCTGCAGCAGCAGACGGGCGGCCTGCGGGCGAGCCCAGCTCAGGAACAGTCTCTGGCGCAAAGCGGCCAGCACAGCCAGTGTGGCGTCGTGAGTCACCAGGCGCTCGGCATAGCGGGCACCGGTGCGGCCCACAGCCAGCAGGCGAATGCCGGCCGAGGGCATGAACACATCGAACACCAGGGCCGTGGCAGGCACCAGCCCGGCCAGGGCCGTGGCCGTGATGAACCAGCCCGACAAACCCAGCAATGCCATGCCCATCAGCACCGTAAGCGCTGCCAGGGCGGCACCTCCCAGCCAGAGCTTGTGCGGCGCCATCTGGCCCAGCAGCTTCAGCATCTCGCGCATTGAAATGGCTCGCATCTTCATGGCTGCGGCTCCCGCGCCGGTCGCAGCAGCGGCAGCTCGATCACGCGATCCATGGCAGCGGCCAGCTGTGCATCGTGGGTGGCGACCAGCATGGTGCGCCCCCTGGCCATATGGCGCAGAGACTGCGTAATCTGGGCTGCTGTCTCGGGATCCAGATGAGCAGTAGGTTCATCGACCAGCAGCAGTCCGGCCCGTGTCTGCGCGGCCATACGTGCCAGAGCCAAACGTACCACCTCGCCACCGGAAAGGCCTGCGCCGCCCTCACCCAGGCTTGCGCCGGGGCGATGCTCCAGGGCCTCATCAAGTGCCGCCAGCTGCGTAGCTTCGGCAATCTGCTTGGGTCCTACCGAGCTGCGCCCCAGCGCAATATTGCGCGCGGCCGAGCCGGCAAAGACATGGGGCAACTGACCCAGCCAGGCCATGCGCCGGCGCAGCTGGGTAGCACTGCCGGCCTCAAGCGTTTGCCGGTCGATTTCGATACGGCCTTGCTGTACCGGCAAAAGGCCAGCAATCTGCGCCAGCAGCACGGATTTGCCGCTGCCGCTGGGACTCCACAGCGCCACATGCTCGCCGGCCTGTATGTGCAAAGACAGCGGCGCGAGGCTGGAGTCACTGCCTGGCGCCTGAACCTTGAGTCCCGAAACGCTTACGGACACAGGCTGGCCAGGCCATGACTGCTCATCGACCGGAGATGCTTCAGCGGCATGTTGTGCACCGACAATCTGCATGGACTGCGCCTGCATGCTCTGCAAGGTCTGCAGTGCGGCCTCGCCTGCGGCTCTGTCATGCCAGACGGCCGAGAGATCGCGCAAAGGCTCGAAAAATGCCGGCGCCAGCAGCAGCACGAACATGGCTTGGCCCAGACCGAGCTTGTCGCCCCAGGCGCCGAAATTCAGCGTGCCCAGCAGGTGAAAACCTATATAGACGGCCACCATGGCCACACCCAGTGCCGAGAAAAGCTCCAGCACCGCAGAAGACAGAAAGGCAATGCGCAGCACGCGCATGGTGCGGGTGCGCAGGTCTTCGGCATGGTCACGCAGCCGCTGGCCCGTCAGCTCCACGGCATGCAGTGCACGTAGCGTGCTCAGGCCACGCAGGCGGTCCAGCAAGAAAGCGTTCATATGACCGAGCTGCAGCATCTGCTCTTCGCTGGCCGCCTTGGCACGCCAGCCCACGATCGCCATGAAAAGCGGAATCAGCGGCGCGGCAACCATCAAAATCAGAGCAGCGACCCATGACTGCAAGGCCACGGCAGCCAAAATCACCAAGGGCAGCAAACGCACACGCCACATCGCGCTCTGGTAACGCGCCAGCCACGGAACAATGGCCTCGGCCTGCTCGGCCATGGCGCTAGCCGCCTGGCCGGAAGCTGGGCGGCTCTTGTCCAGCGGCGATGTCTGAGCCAGCGACTGCGCCACCCGGGCGCGCAAGCTGCTGAGCTGCGCGCGCGCTGCACGGTTAGCCAGCATGCCGCCATGGCCTTCTGCCCAGGCTCGCAGCAAGCCCAGCAACAACACGCCAGCAGCCATGGGCCAGACGGCCGCCATGCCCTGACCGTTGGCCATGAGTTGCACAGCCCAGGCCAGCAAGGCTGCCTGCGGCAGCCATATCAGCCCGGCAAACACCTGCCACACAGCTCCCGCGCTAGGGCGACGGATGACGCTCGCCAACTCAGCATGTGCTGTATCGACCTGGTTGTCGGTGGAGGAAGAAGGGGTGTGTTGCATTTCTCAATTTTCAGTATTTACTGAAATTAACGGAATACTACTCTTCTTTTGACAATCATCATGACTTGATATGCAAAAGCCAATTGCAGGACCAGGCCTACATTGATACGCATCAACTCCGAAGCGATTTAACAAGGGTTAACCCTTGCACAAGTCGTGCTTGAGCAACATCAAGCGAGCAAGCCGCCCATAAAAAACGGCGTCCGAAGACGCCGTTGGCACAGAAGATAGTGAACTGCCTCAGGCAACCAGCAGGCTTGCCTTGGCTTCGGCGTACTCACGCTTGAGGCGAGCCACCAGCTCCGCCGTGGACTGCACCTTGTCAATGGCACCGATACCCTGCCCACAACCCCAGATATCTTTCCAGGCCTTTTGCGCACCACCGCCAAAATTCATCTTGCTGGGGTCTGATTCGGGCAGGTTTTCCGGATCCAGACCGGCCGCACGAATCGAAGGTGCCAGATAGTTGCCATGCACGCCTGTGAACAGATTGCTGTAGACCACGTCGTCGGAGCTGCCCTCGACGATCGCCTGCTTGTAGGCTTCTACGGCGCGCGCCTCGTCGGTGGCAATGAAGGCCGATCCGATATAGGCAAAGTCCGCCCCCATGGCCTGGGCCGCCAGAATCGAGCCACCCGTGGCAATCGAGCCGGACAGCGCCAAAGGGCCGTCAAACCATTGGCGAATTTCCTGCACCAGGGCAAATGGACTCTTCACACCCGCATGGCCGCCAGCACCGGCTGCCACGGCGATCAGGCCATCGGCACCTTTTTCAATGGCCTTGCGAGCAAACTTGTTGTTGATGATGTCGTGCAGCACCACACCGCCCCAGCCATGCACGGCCTGATTCACATCTTCACGCGCACCCAGGCTGGTGATGATGATGGGCACCTTGTACTTGGCGCAGACCTGCATGTCGTGCTCCAGACGGTCATTGCTCTTGTGCACGATCTGATTGATGGCGAATGGTGCAGAAGGGCGATCGGGATGTGCCTTGTCCCAGGCCGCCAGAGTCTCGGTGATCTCTGCCAGCCAGTCCTCCAGCTGCTCGGCCGGGCGGGCATTGAGAGAAGGCATGGAGCCGACGATACCGGCCTTGCACTGCTCGATGACAAGCTTGGGATTGCTGATGATGAAAAGCGGCGAGCCGATGACAGGCAAAGCCAGCTTTTTGAGGGCGGGTGGCAGCTTGGACATATGTTGTCTCCTTCTTCGTTTTATCAATAAAAAAGGGCTGCAGCGTTTGTTCCAGATACGCCGGCAGCTCTTATTTCAGAAGCAGTTCGGAGGACGGCTCACTGTTTGCACCCCTGTGCCGACGGTGAAGCCAGTCCTACTGGCCTTTGGCCAGTTTCGCCTGCCATGGCGCCACTCCCTGTCCCCAGGGCAACAGTTTTTGCCTTCTCTGTGTACGGAGGAGCATCGTGATGGGAGCAGGCGCAAAAAAGGCCTGAACGCGGTGCTGCGTCAGGCCTTGGTTTCTTACTGCGTCACACGCCCGGCGGCATTGACGATGGACAGGTCCACATATTTGGATCCCACTTGCCCGGGCTTGAAGTTCACCCAGTAGCCGCCCAGGTCATAAGACTCCAGCCCGCGCAAGGCGGCACTCATTTTTTCCGGCGTCACCGGCTGGCTGCGACGCATGGCCTCCACGATGACTTTGGCATTCACAAAGCCTTCCATCATCGCAAAGCTCACCGGAACGTCCAGGGACTTGCCCGCAGCAATCGTCGCGTCGCGAAACTCCTTGTTGAGCTTGCCCGAGACCTTGTAGGGACTGGGCACCACCTGGGCAATCGACAGACCGCTCATGTACTCCACAGGAAGACGCTTGGCCAACTGCTCGATATCGGCCTCGGCCGTGGCATAGACCTGGGCGGTACCGCCCTCCATGCGATATGCCTCGACAAATGCCGCCGTGGCAGGGCTGGAAGCCACCAACAGGATGGCTTGAGGCGAAGTCTTCGCAGCCTGCAGCTCCTGCACAGCCTTGTCCGAGCCACCTCGGCTCTTGAGCATGGCCGATGCGACCAGCTTGGCCCCGCTGGGGTTCACGGCCTTGGTCACCAAGGCCGTCAGCTCCTGTGCATCGGGACGCTCCTCGAACACCAACGCCAGCCGCGTGATGCCTACGGTGGCCAGGTGGGTGGAAATCTTTGCGATCTGCTCGACAAGCCCTGCACGCGTGGAGAACATCTGGGGTGATGCCAGCACACGGGTATCCGTGCTCTGATAACCCACCAGCGGAATCTGCGAGCCATCCAGAGCCTTGCTCTCCAGCAAGGCCAAGAGATTGCGATTGCCGAAATAGCCTGCCAGTACCACGGGCTTGGATTCGCTCAGCAGCTTGCGCGTCTTGGTCACGGTCTCTTCGGGATGGCCCACATCATCGAGCACGGCCAGCTCCACAGGCTGGCCCTGCACACCACCGGCCTTGTTGACCTGGTCAAAGTACAGACGCATGCCCTGCGCATAGGCCCGCCCCTGACTGGCTTCGGCCCCCGACATCGGGGCCACCTGCCCTACCGTCCAGGCCTGTGCCACCAAAACAGCACCTGCACACATGGCGACCAAACCGGCTCGCGCCAACACCCAATGCTTGCGATTCATTCAGAGTCTCCCTCTCCATCAATGCAGTGGGTCTGAAGCGCCCATGCAGCTGCCGAATTATTGTTGATGACCTGACCTGTACGAGCCAGGCGCCCATGGAAAAAGAGGGGCTTGAAGCCCCTCTTTTGATGTGCGCCAAATTACAGCGCGTTGACCAGTTCGGGCACAGCCGT